>NZ_JBXAJV010000009.1:0-255559 GCF_058797635.1 Pseudomonas sp. GW823-FHT02C02
CCGAATATACGTGTGCAGTCGGCACGGGCGCCAAAGCAAAGGAGGCTTGCAACGAGGAGGAGTCCATATACGGACGTTCAAGATAGCCCGTGAATAATTAACCACCAGCTAATGCTTGGTCAGGTATTTTTCACCACGTCGTCAGCCAAGACATGTAGATCACCTAATAACAAAAAATGCGTACGCTGTACACACGTATAACGTCCCGGAATATTCTTTTTGATGGCGCACTCCGCAAGTATTTCCAGCGCATGAGCAACTACTGAATGCGCATCTGAAATGCTCTCTATCGAGCGGCTGTTGATCGCTTTTTCGTGCGCAATGAAGTTTCTATCCGCTTGAATAGAATCAATTTTATCCTTGATTCCCGTAGTGTCTTTCCATTTGCAGAGTCTGAATATACGTGCAAGCACACTGCTGTACTTACCTTTAGCTGCGGAATTTGATGCTTTCTCAGCTAGACTGTTAATCAGATTATTAAAATCACCTGCCTTTACCACGTCGGCAAGAAAAACAACTCCAGATTGATCCGCCGAGGTGAGAAAATCATGCATGAGCAGCGGCTGTGAAACAAAAATATTACGAAAAAAATCTTTGGTGGCCACTTCAAAGGTTGTAGACAACGCTAGAACCGTTAATGCCGAAAAATGATCGATTGAATTTGTCAGAGAACTCGAAAGATGAGCATCTATTCTATTTTTAATTTCGACATCGCCACCATTATCCTTTAAAGACATCAGAGTGCGGGAATTGAGGTGAGCATCAATCGCGGCTTTGCTAGAAAGTAATTCGTGCAGGTCTCTGATTGCTATAAAATCCATTAGCGCTTTAAAGTGCCAGTGATCTGCGTCAAAAAATGGTGTATTCGTCACTCGATATATTCCAAGCGGGGATGTTTTAGAGGTACGGCCGTTGGGTATAACAACCAGATATGGGAGGATGTCGAGACGAGTCCATCCTACCATCAGGACTTTAAAAGGACACCATGTTACCGCCGGACCACGATTGTTCGAGCATCGAGCCCCCAGTAACTCACTGTTTTGCGGCAGTGTGCGCCCAAGGCCCTCTCGCTAAAACAACACGTCAACGAGCGGCCGCTCCTGGCCGATAGCTGCGTCTGCCAAAGGCAGCTTTGGGTCGTTTTCTGCCGGTCGCGACAGGCAGCAATCGGCCAATAACGGACGTTCAGCATCATTAGTCTTATGGTCTGTCCTCGATTGTCATGTAGTCCTGATGAACGTCCTTTTTTTGACAAGGGTGATCCGTAGTTAAGCGCCCTAAATTTGAATATCATGCTCAATCCATTGAAACTGCTGACGCTAATTTGAGGGGATGAATCCCCCCCAATAGGAGAAATTTATGAGCATCGCTGGTATCCGTTCCAATCGAGGTGACATTTACCAGACGTTGGTGGCATTTGATTGGGCATTGACAGTATTATCCGATCAAGACTTTCAATGGCTCGAAATAGATTCGATCAGCTATTCCGTAGATGATGTGGTAGTAGGCAAAACTGACGGCACTTTGATTGCGTGTCAGTGCAAAAAAAATCAAACCGATTTCAAATCTTGGTCGATAAGCGATCTTGCAGATGAGTTGGGCAAAGCCTCCTGCTTGCTGGAAGATAATCCGAACGTAAATGTTCGTTTCTATTCAAGAAACAACTTTGGCCCTCTTGCAAAATTAAGAGAACACAGTTCTACCCAGCATAACGAAGCGAGCTACCTAGCAAGTCTAGGCCAAGAGCACCAAGCAGTAGATAAAAGTTTTTCGGCGCTACTTGCTAAATTCTCCCCCGATCTTTCCACCTATAAATTCCTGTGCCGAACGAACTTTATCACCAGTGATGACCTAGATCGTATGGAGGAACTGCTCCGCGAACGCTTACGCAACATGGTGAGCAATACTGACGCTGCATTCGCGGCACTTTGGGCGAGCCTCGACCAACTCGGCGCGCGCACAGGGGGCGATAGCACAACTACAGCCTCGCAGCACCGATTAACTAAAAGCGACCTCAAGACTATTCTTCAAAAGGCGGGAGCAACACTAGTTCCGCCAATGAATCTTGCTGAGGTACGTCTTTCTTTTTCCAGTACATCTGCCATTGGCAGATCGTGGCGAAGGGATATTGCGGGACAACGTATTTCCAACCCAACCCTGGATGAGCTACTTGTATCTATTGATGATAAAAAAAGATCCATCTTGCTGACGGGCCTTCCGGGATCGGGTAAAACGTGCGTGATGCTTGCGTTACAAGAAACATTGGAGAAGCGGGCCGAAAGCAATTCTGACATCGTGCCACTCTTTATCCAGTCCCGCGAATTCGCCGACTTGGCTACATCGGAAGATCGTCTAGCCCAAGGCCTTTCTGAGCAATGGGTCGAAAAAGCTGCTCGATTGGCTGAAAACGCTCAAGTGATTGTAGTAATTGACTCTTTGGATGTGCTCTCCATCGCCCGCGATCATCGCGTTCTTCAATATTTTCTTGCGCAGATAGACCGCCTGCTACTGATTCCTAATATTACTGTCGTTACTGCCTGCCGTGACTTCGACAGGCAGTACGACCGGCGAATTGCGGAACGACAATGGGATTGCGAATTGAAGTGCCAACCGATGGACTGGGAGGCCGACATTGCACCCTTACTTGATACGCTAGGGATTGCGACTGCAACTATTGATGGCGCCACTCGCGTACTGATAAGAAATCCACGCGAACTAGCATTGTTTGTTGAACTGGCCCAACGAGGCGGTAGCTTCAACGTTGTGACTAGCCAAGCACTGGCACAACGTTATCTCGATACGATCGTGCGAGCCGACAACGCTTTGGGAGATGCGGCAATACAAGCAATTGAATCAATTGCCTCGGAAATGCTGAAATTAAGAAGCTTGGCGGTGCCGCATCAGCGCTTCTCAGCCTCTCAAGACATTCAGCGGAAACTGTGTAGCTTAAATGTGCTGCGAGAAACCCAGGATGGAAAGCTGACATTCGGACATCAAACCCTATTGGATGTATTGGTGATAAGCGGAGCCGTGCGAACTGGCGTTACTTTGAATAAGTTCATACATGGCTTGCCGCCGGTACCCTTTGTACGCCCCAGCATCCGCAGTTTTGTCGCACAGTTGGCACTAGGTGAGCGTCGCGAATTTAGAAAACAACTTAGATCCGTCTTGACTGGTAGCGCGGCCTTCCACATCAGGCGCCTAGTAGCGGAGTCATTTGCCGAGCAGATGCCCCAGGAAGAAGACTGGCCATTGCTACGTGATTTGCGGGAAAAACACCGTGATATTTTTCAGGTGATCTATGCCTTGGCTAGTGCGATTGAGTGGCATCGTTTCTGGCTCAAACATCTGGTTCCAACTCTGAAGTCTGCCCAGGATTCCGACGGATTGATTGGGCATGCTTATCGCATTGCTCAATGGAGCAATGAAGATTGTGCGGGAGTGTTGTCATTCTGGATGGATGCGCTTTCACTAGGCTGGCTTGATAGGAATGAAATTGCTGACCGACTCGGAATCCACCTGTCTGAAATCAAATTAGAAAATATGGCACTGGTTGCTCCATTGCTTGAGCGGCTGATCAATATGCCGCTAACTGAGCACAGCGTTCTTGGCCGGGTCATCGCTAGATGCGTAGAGGCAGGTGTAGTGGAAGATGCCCTGCTCTGGCAGTATATCTCAGGTGACATTAACGACGAGGATTTACTTAAATTTAGACTCAATAACAAGTTGCGTTGCCAAAAACATGAATTCGGGGGGCGGGATGAAAAATTTATAAGTAAACGTATGTTGCAGTCCGTTGCTTTGCTGGATTTAGCAATAGAGTCAATCGAGCACTGGAGCAATGTTCGCGCCTTACGCTATGGTAATACTCGCGTAGGCTACAGGAATGTTTTTTTGAACGAGAGTTCATACGAAGATTTGCATAGCCAAAGAGATACAGTTCACTCGAGCAGCATGAACGTTCTACTTGATGCAGTTGAGGCGGCTATTCTGCAGCAAGCAAAAAACAACTCAGGCTGGTGGCAAAAAAACCAAGAGCGTCTTTGTTTTAATCATGAAGGAGCGTTGCTGTATTTCGCGATACTCGCCTGCACTGCCTCGCCTGTGGCGAATATTGAAATAATAGCCCGTATGTTGTGTGATACAAGGATGTTGGAATTTGAATTATCTTACGAACTGGGTTCGCTAATACAGTCGGCATTTAATCTTTTGGCCGTGCCAGTGCAAGATGCAGTGACGACGAGCATTTTAACTATTTGGAACGAAGAAGTTGCCGAGGAATCCAGACTTTGGGTATTGAGAGCGCAAGCGGAGCTGATTTTGCCGATTCCTTGCTACCTGCGCTCCCCCGAAGTGCAAGCGGTAGTGGATTCATATGAGGAAAAAGCAGGAGTACTGGTTCGTCAGCCGAAAATCCGTTCGGCTGGCGGTATGGTAAGCGCACCATTCTCATTTGAAATATTTTTAGGTGCGAGCGATAGCGGGGTATTGAAATTATTAGCGCACTACAACGGATACTCGAATTGGCATATGGCTGACTTTCTTATCGGGGGCGAGCGGGAGGTTGGCTCGCAATTGCGAGAGGCCTCATCTCGGAACCCCTCCCGATTCTTGGGCTTTTTGTCTATTCACTGGTTAGTAATTCCAGAAAGTTTTCGTGATGACATTATGGATGGGGTAGCTACATATCTAGCTTATCGTTATGGAAATTTACGCCCCCACGATGCATGGCAATCGGTCGAAGAGCCTCAGGTCTCCCTCTTGGTATGCCGAATTTTTGATGAGCTAGAGCTTCATTCAGCCGAATGGCAACACAAACGCTCCACGGCCAAAGCACTTGAAGCCTGTGCAAACGTCATACAGGATGCTCGAGAGGCATCGCGGCTCATATCTTTGGCCGAAGACTTTGTGGGACTTCAAGAAGCTGATCCAGTCGAGGGGGACGGTGTAGATTTAATAGATCTCGGAATCAATATGGCAAAGGGAGACGTTTCTGATGCCTTGATGATCTTGGCTAATAATTTTCTACAGAGAGGCATTGAATTTCCTGAATTGCTAGCGCCCATGTTGCGTCGCTTTGCGAGTGACGAACACCCTGCTATCCGTGCCATGATCTTACGTCGCTTACCGTATTTGCAAAGCACTTATTTCGATCTAGGATGGGAGTTGTTCGATCTCGCCGTACAAGATGGAGGTGGACTTTGGCAAGTCGCCGAACCGTGTCTTTATTATTCTTACCACAATCATTTTGAAGTAGTAAGACCTCTGCTAGCGTGTCTTCGCAACAAGGGGAGCGGCAAAGACCTAGAAACATGGGGACGTATTTCGGCTTTAGCTACCATGACCCAGCACATCAATTTTGCGGAATTCCTAGGAGACTTGAACGCTCTGGATAACACAGACGCTTGGCGTGGTGCAGCAACCGTGTGGACAAACCATGGAAATATTCGGCAGAATCGAGAACAGTGTCTTGCCGGTATAAAGTCAGGTTTAAACACAGGCGGCACTCGTGCCCTAAACGTTGCCGAGCAGATGACTCAAATATTCAACGATGAAGCTGATGCGATTTCGGTTCCAATAGAACTAATTGATTGCTGTTTTTCAGTATTTGAGAATGATGAAGATAGCGAAAATAGACATCATCGTCTCTTCGGATTTCATGAATGGCTTAACGCGATTGTACAAAATGATCCAGAACAAGCTTTGTACGCAACCGAACGCTATCTGGCTTATGTCCGTCATGAAAAGCGACATTTATTTGATCATAAAAATAGTCTTACCCAGCTTATGACCCGGCTCTTTGCGGAAGCAGAAGAACGAGAAGAATCTGACTGTGGCGCGATGCTACGGCGCGTTGTGGGAATACAAGACACTCTACTTTCACTTGGAGTCAATGGCGTAGTCGATTGGCTGAAGGCTGCCGAACGACCGTGATCGGTAGCATGCAGTCGACACTGATCTTTACATGCCATGTTGTACAGGACGGAGATGCCTACCTGGGTGGGGGGTCATAACCCACCAGATGTACTCATTTCGCTCGCCCCTCAACTCCCAATCTAGGCTTGGATTTCTACTCAGCAAAAAATGGCCAGCAAAATAGGACAGATTAATTTTTCATCATGAGCGGCTGCCTTTAGCCAGTGGCAGTCCTTGGTCGAACGTCCGCTATTGGCCGATTGCTGCCCCTTGTGACAGGCATCAATCGGCCAGTAGCGGACTCTCGGCAATCCGGGTCAGACTCCAGCTTGCGAAGAAGACACGTGATTTGGCGCTCTTCAACTTGACCATCGACAGCAAACTACGTGCCTGGGACTTAACCAAGCTGCGAGTCCGAGACTAGCCCATGGGGAACCTTTCGACGTGTCGCACTTTGAAGCGGTACTGCAAGTCGCGTTCAGATCTGGCTGACAAGTCATTATCAGTTACCCAGATGATCACTTCGCCAACATAGGCAGAGCACCACCAAAAACCCGCCTATCGACATCAGCGCCGCACAGAGAAAAATCGCGGCATAGCCAAATCCTGAAGCAATAAGCCCCATAACCGGCCCGGCCATCCCCACTGCAATATCAAAGAACAACGAGAGAGCACTGAGCGCCGAATTTCGGTTCGCGGGAGGAGTGCTCGCCAATGTCTCCACGCCTAGCCCCGGATAAATCCATGACACCCCTATTCCGGTCAGCACTCCACCGGCAATGGCCAGAGCAGGAGACGGCGCGAGCCATATCAGCAGCATGCCCAAAGTCTGTACAAGTAGGCACCCCCCCACCACGCTGTACCCCCTGTATCGCTGCAGTATCCCCGGCGACGACAAGCGCGCAACGATAAAACCCGCCCCGAAACCACTCAGGCAGTAGGCCGCGTGATCCCAGCCCAGGCTGTCGAAATACAGTGCGACGAAAGCGGTCAGTCCGCCAAACCCTACCGAGCTACAGACCAGAACGAGGCCATTGGGCATGACGGCGAACAGCACTCGATGAAAGGCCAGACGGGCACCTGCCACCAACGGCGCCGGACGCTTGCCCAGTGCCAAAACCAGGAACACCAATCCGAACAATACCGTGCACAACCCAACACTGGCGAGGCCCAGTGAATGGCGAAGCAACACACCCAATGGCGCGCCGACCGCCGTACCGCCGTAGGCCGCGATCCCATTCCACGACATGACCTGTGCTGCCCGAGGGGCACCACATAACCCGATGGCCCAGGTGCAGCAAGGCGTGGAGATCATGGCCGTGGACGCACCTAGCACCAGCCTGCCCAGCAGTAACAGAGTCAGGGTCAACCAGAGGTGGGTGGGAAGCATGATGGCGAGTGTCGTCAGGCTGCCGCTCACCATCAGGCCACCGAACCCACACACCACCGCGTATTTGGCTCCCAGTCGATCTGCTACACCGCCGGCCAACGGACGAGCCAGTAGTGTTGCAAAGTACTGCGAGCTGATCATTACACCAGCGAAAACTGAGGTCAGGCCCAAGTCATTGAGGACGTAGCCCGGCAACACCGCAAGCGGCAAGCCACTGCAAACGTAGGAGATAAAGTTGAAGACGATAATGGAAAGGATCAACCGATTGCTGCGGATTGTCTTACCGTTGCCATGACTTAAAACAACGAACTCGCTCATCACTCATGCCGCTCTATACCTCGTACGACATCCGCCAGCAGCTGCGGGTGTGATACGAACGGCTCATGCGCGGTATCGATTTCGATCACCACGCCAGCACCGGCACGTTGCGCAAAACGGCGCTGCCAGTCCACGGGCAAAATGTTGTCGCGCAGTGTGATGATGTAACTCGCCGGAATCATTCCCGAGTATCCCTCACGGCTAATAGAGTCTGTCGCCACACAGAGTGGTGTTGTGTCCTGGCTCACTTCGCCTAACAACCAACCCAGGGTTTGCTCATCCAGGTCGTGACCGAACATGACCACAGCCAGCGCTTGAGGAGTAGTTTGCGCTGGATCCAGCGGCCAACCGACATGTTCCGGGCTTTCGCCGTGTAACGTATTGCCAAGCAACTCCAGAATGGATTGGCCTTCACTGGGCAATGCGCAGGCCAGGTACACCAGCTGCGAATACAACTGAGGAGCGGCCAGCACCATCATCGGCAGCACGGCCCCGGCGATGGAATGCCCAAGCAACATAGCCTGGCTCACACCCAAAGCATGCAGGTCTTCATTGAGTTCGTTGACTACATCGTCCAGCCGCAGGGATGCAACATCCCGACCACGCTTCTTGCCGCACCCAGGCATATCCAGAGTGATCACTCGTTCGAAACATCCGGGTTGCTGGTTTAACGCCTCCACAAAAGGCCCCCAACACCACGAGCCATGGTTGCCGCCATGCAGCAACACTAAATCAGTCATGCGCACACTCCTTGCTGCGGACTCCGGTGGCCCCTGTTCTGATCACTTGATTGCATAGCAGCCCACGGCGACGACGTATCCATTCACTCGCTGCAGAAAAGTCCTCTTGTATTCGTTCTGCCCGGTCATAGGGTTGCGCCATTGATAGGTGATTTCCCCTGCTTCATGCGTATTCATTTGCTTGAGAATGTCCTCGCCAATCGGCTTGCCGTCGGTTGAGCGCAATGACTTGAAGTCGGTACCGATCAGCCGGGGCGAAAAGCCGTGAGCGACGAACCGCTTGGTTTTCAGGTCCACCACAAAGGCATAGAGATCATCCTGGGTAAGCTGCTTATCGTGCTGATTAATGAGCCCGACAGTGGCTTTCGCGTCGCTGGCAACTTGCGACGAAATCTGGCGAAGCAGCTGTTGTGCCTTTTCAGGGCTGGACCGTGGCATGTAATAACCCACGGAGATCACCCGATCTTTCACACGTTGATAGAACACGCGCTTACGCTCGACCTTACCGTGTTGCCAGTTCCACCAGCGGTATTCGGCGCTACGCACAATGCCGTCGTCTGGCTGCGAAATGGCTTGCTGGAATGCAGCCTTGAGGTCGTCGTCCAGAACGCTGACCACCGGTTTTCCGACCAGTGATACCGAAGGCCCTCCGCTGGCAAGCATCACACCGGAGGTATCGACCACGTAGATGTACAGTTCACCATCGACATAGGCTCCCTGGCGACTAAACTCGGCCAGGGCGGTGTCGCCCTTGGCTTTGTATTCGGCGACAGCTTTTAACAACAAGGCGTTGGCACGCTGGGTGTCGGCACCATAGGCATCCGCTGGCGCTTGTTGAGCCATACCGACAAGAGAGACAAGGCACAGACCAAGAACAGTGAACGCTCGATAGAGGCTCATGGATGTTGTTCCTCTGGTGATCTTTTTGATGGCCGAAGGTCCACCGTCAGATTGTCAATGAGCCGCGTTTTGCCGATGCGCGCGGCCACCAGAATCACAAAGTGAGTATCGGAGCTGGTCAGAGGTTTTAAATCCTGAGCATTCCTGACTTCAAAGTATTCCAGCTGAAAACCGGCGTCGCTTATACGTTGATGACATTCAATCAACTGGCGCTCAGTCACCCGCCCCTCAGCCTGGATACTCGCCGCCGTTTGCTTCAAACAAGCGTAAAGGACGGGAGCCACCGAACGCTCATGGTCACTCAGATAGACGTTGCGCGACGATAATGCCAAGCCGTCCGCAGCCCGGATCGTCGGTGCACCGACAACATCAGTCACCATATTGAGATCCCTGACCATCGAGCGGACGACTGCCAGCTGCTGATAGTCCTTTTCACCGAAAACCGCCACGTCTGGCTGAACGATGTTCAGCAGCTTGGTAACGACAGTGGCCATCCCGTCAAAGTGACCAAGGCGTATCGCGCCGCAAAGACCTTCAGACACGTTTGGCACGCTGACGATGGCCTGGTTGAGCATTCCATCCGAATAGATTTGTTCGACAGCAGGGGCAAAGAGCACATCGCAGCCGGCGTTGACCAATTTCTCTCGATCGGCGTCGGGCGTCCGGGGATAGTTGGCAAGATCTTCATTAGCCCCAAACTGGAGTGGATTGACAAAAATGCTCGCGACGACAAAGTCAGCACGCTGCTTCGCGCAATGAATCAGGGAGATATGACCGTCATGCAAGTTGCCCATTGTCGGCACCAGCGCGACTTTCTTGTTTTCACCTCGTGCACGGGCCACGAGCGCACGAAGCGAGCTAACCGTATCGACTGTCAACACCGCTTCACGCCTCTTGGACTAATTGAACTTCGATTGCTTCAAGCAAACGAGGATTATCAGCCGCAATGTCCGGAGCGAAACGAGCAACGACGATGCCCTGCCGATCAATCAGAAACTTTTCGAAATTCCAGAGTACGTCCGTTGTGTTGCCTGACTCGATGCCATAACCCTGCAGACGCTCCCGAAAAGGTCCCTCACCCGTTGTTTCGGGTTGTGCGGCAGTCAGTTCCGCGTAGAGAGGATGCTGGTCCGCACCGACAACGGAGATTTTCGAGAACAACGGAAAGTGAATGTCATAGTTCACTGAACAGAACTCAACGATTTCCACATCGCTACCCGGTTCTTGTTCCTTGAAGTTGTTAGCAGGGAAACCCAGTATTTCCAGGCCTTGGGATTTTTTGTCTTGGTAAAGTTTTTCCAAGCCCTCGTATTGCGGGGTAAGCCCGCATTTTGAAGCGACGTTGACCACCAGCAGCACTTTGCCCCGATAGTCGCCAAGGGTACGGATGCTTCCATCGATCTGCTTTAGCGAAATTTCGTAAAGGGAATTACTCATCTGTTTGCCCCATGCAAGTGTGCTTCAAAGGGTACGGCCGATAATTTCTTTCATGATTTCCGAAGTGCCGCCGTATATGCGGGCCACTCGGGCGTCGACCCAGGCGCGGCTGATCTTGTATTCGCTCATGAAGCCGTAGCCCCCATGTAACTGCAGGAATTCGTCAAGCAGCTTGCCTTGCATTTCCGAGCCCAGCAGTTTGGCCATTGCCGCGATTTCCGGCGTCAGTTCACCGCGCATCACTTTGGCCAGGCAGTCGTCGACGAACACCCGCAACATGGTGGCCTGGGCCTTGGCTTCAGCGAGTTTGAAGCGGGTGTTCTGGAAGTCGATCACCGGTTTCCCGAAGACCTTGCGCTCCCGGGTGTAGCCGATTGTTTCTTCCAGCAGCGTGTCGATGGATTGCGCAGCACGGATCGCGATGATCAGGCGTT
Organism: Pseudomonas sp. GW823-FHT02C02; assembly: GCF_058797635.1. Taxonomy (NCBI): domain Bacteria; kingdom Pseudomonadati; phylum Pseudomonadota; class Gammaproteobacteria; order Pseudomonadales; family Pseudomonadaceae; genus Pseudomonas; species Pseudomonas sp. GW823-FHT02C02. Next base: position 11,136 of record NZ_JBXAJV010000009.1, read on the forward strand.
CCCAAGCCAATTGATGAGTCAGGTATTTGAATCCCATCCCCTCCTCACCCAATCGATTGCCGACGGGCACCCGGACTTCATCAAAAAATAATTCGGCAGTGTCTTGCCCTTTCAGGCCAATCTTTTCCAGCAGACGCCCCTTGGCGAAGCCGGCTCGGTCTTCCTCAACGCAGATCAGAGTCAGTTCCTTCGCCGCTGGATCAATCTTGGTGGCGGTGACCACCAGGCCGGCATTGCCACCGTTGGTGATAAAGGTCTTCTGGCCGTTGACGATGTAGTCATCACCGTCACGCCGCGCCGAAGTGCGCATGGCGCGCAGGTCGCTGCCAATGCCCGGTTCGCTCATGGCAATCACGCCAATCAATTCACCGCTGACCATGCGCGGCAGCCATTGCTGCTTCTGCTCTTCGCTGCCATAGGCAACGATGTAAGGCGTGACGATTTCCGAGTGGGTGGTGAAACCCACGGCGGTAGCGTTGGCCCGCGCCAGCTCTTCGATCATAACCGCCGAGTGACCAAAGTCGCCTCCGGGGCCACCGTATTCTTCGGGCACCGTGGAGCATAACAAGCCGTTCTCACCGGCCTTGAGCCAGACTTCCTTGGGAACGATGCCGTTCTTTTCCCACTCATGCAGGTAGGGCACGATTTCGCGATCGACGAAACGGCGGGCCTGATCACGGAACATGTTGTGGTCTTCTCGAAATACGCCACGCATTTTGCTTACTCCAGATCGATTCTTGTATTGGGCGATGGATAATCAGCGGTCCTGGTAATTGGGATCGCGCTTATCGACAAAAGCCGCCACCGCTTCATGATGGTCTTCGGTGTGATGCGCCAACGCCTGATACGCCGCCGACAATTCCAGAAGCGAATCGAGGCGCATATGTTGGCCTTCACGCAGCAGACGCTTGCACAGGCGCAACGCATGACCGGGATTACTGGCGATTCGGCGCGCAAGCGCCTGCGCTTCCGATTGCAGCGTTTCGTGGGTGCAGACTTGCTCGACCAGGCCCCATTCCAGCGCCTTGGCTGCATCGATAGCGTCACCGGTAAACGCCATCAGACTGGCTTTCGGGATACCAATGATGCGCGGCAACAGCCAGGCGCCGCCGTCACCCGGAACGATGCCCAGGCGCACGAAACTCTCGGCGAAGATCGCCTTGGGCGCCGCCAGCCGGATATCGCACATACAGGCAAGATCGAGGCCCGCACCGATCGCCGGGCCGTTAACCGCGGCGATCACCGGGATATCCAGCTCATAAATCGCCAGGGGAATACGCTGAATGCCGTCCCGGTAGGTATTGCGCAGTTCATACGGCGAGCCGGCGAAAATGCCGCCGCGCTCGTGCATGTCCTTGACGTTGCCACCGGCACAAAAAGCGCTGCCATTGCCGGTAAGCACCATGACCCGCACCGACATATCACGGCGCAGCTCGGCGCAGAGATCGACAAACTCCTGGATCTGCTCGCGCGTCGTCAGGGCATTGCGCGTGTCGGGATGGTTCATGCGCACAGTGACGATGCCGCCCTCACGCTCAATCTGAAGAAACGGGCTCATACCGGATTACTCGCGAGACGGGTTAAGGGTTGTTGGCCATGGCTGGTGAGCAACGGCCAGTATCCATCGCTGCCGCCTTGGCATATTTGAGTACCCAGGCGCTGACTCCAAAGGCTGGCCGAGCCGAATTCACTGCGCCACGCCCACAACCGACGGGTGAGCAGATGCAGCGGATATTCCTCGGTAAAGCCGATGGCGCCATGCACCGAATGGGCGATGCCGGCACCGACGCTGGCGGCTTCGGCTGTGCTGATTTTTGCCGCGGCAATGGTCAGCGCGGCGAGCCCCGCACTGGATTCCGTGAAGGCCGCCTCGGCCGCGATGCCGGCGGCGGCAGCCTGCTCAGCGAATACTGCGAGCTGTTGTTGAATGGCTTGAAAAGAACCGATTGCCTTGCCGAACTGCTTGCGCTCACCGGCATAGTTGGCGGTCATGTCCAGTAGCGCGTGCAACGCCCCGGCGGACTGCGCCGCGCGCAGCATCGCGCCGCCCAATTCCAGGACATTGGCGTCGAGCCCGCTGGGCAACGGTGCTTGCGCCAATACCTTGGCACTAGTGAAACCCAAATCATCGCGCGGTTCGCCCGCCACATTCAGACTCAACGTCAGTTCGCTTGCAGCGCTACGCGGCAGCAGCACCACATGCGCAACACCGGCTGGGCTATTGGCGATGGCGACGACCGCTTCAACGTTGCGCCCCCAAGGGACCGAGCAGGCGGTGCCATAAACGCGCTCGCCATCAAGCACCAGATCGGAATTGGCGGCCACGCTGATTGCACCCGCCCTTCCCTCCAGGCCGGCCTTGCTCAGCAGCCAGTTGCCGAGCAAGGCCTCACCCAGTGGCGCGGGCACTGAAAAGCGCCCGGCGGCACGGACCAACACATACATATCGGCCCAACTGGCTTCAGCGCCGCCCAGCGCTTCGGATACACCCGCCTGGGTGAAGCCCGACTCGTCCAGCGCGGCCCACAACTCGGCCGGCCATTCGCCGCCTTCACAGCCCATCACGTAAGCCGGCGTCGCCAGATCGGCAAACAGGCGTTCAATCGTCGCTTCGAATATCTCGCGCATTATCGCAACCCCAGGCCGCGGGCAATGATGCCGCGCAGAATTTCGCGAGTGCCCCCGCGCAGTGAGAATGAGGGCGCCATCTGTGTCAGGTAGGCCAGCACGCGTGCATGCTCGCTGCCGCCGTCCTGCCGTGGCTCGGTTTCCAGCAACAGCTGGGCTACCTCGGGGATTTCCTGCTCAAAAGCATTGCCAAGGTCTTTCACACAGGAGGCCGCCCAGGCTGGATGTTCACCCGCCGCCAACTGTGCCGTGACCGACAACGACATATTGCGCAGCGTCAGCAGCTTGGCCGACAGCCGTCCGATCTCCCGCGCTTGTAGTGCGTCAGGGGTCTTGCCCACTGCGTCGATCAGTGTTTTCAACAACGCCATGCAACTGAGGAAACGTTCAGGGCCGCTGCGTTCGAAGGCCAGTTCAGCGGTCACCTGATCCCAACCCTTGCCCTCAGTGCCAATCAAGGCATCGGCGGGCAGCCGCACATTGTCGAAAAACACTTCGTTGAAGTGCTCGCCACCGGCCAGATCGCGAATCGGGCGGATGGTGATGCCGGGCAGGCTCAGGTCGACGATAAATTGCGACATGCCCTCATGCCGGGCTGCTTGTTTCTCACCGGTACGCACCAAAGCAATCATGTACTGCGAATGGTGCGCGTTGGTGGTCCAGACCTTCTGGCCATTGACTAGCCAGCTATCGCCATCACGCACCGCAGTGCTTTTGATCGAAGCCAGGTCCGAGCCGGAATTGGGTTCGCTCATGCCAATGCAGAAGTAGCTTTCACCCCGGCAAATGGCTGGCAGGTAGTGCCGTTTTTGTTGCTCGGTACCGAAGCGATTGATCAGCGGCCCGCTTTGCCGGTCGGCGATCCAGTGGGCCGATACCGGCGCACCGGCGGCCAGCAATTCTTCAATGATCACGTAGCGCGCAAAAGGACCCGCCTCGCCACCACCGTACGCTTTGGGCAATGCCATGCCGACCCAGCCTCGCGCGCCGAGTTTCTTGCTGAATTCAGCGTCGAAGCCCATCCAGGACTGCGCACTCAAGGTTGGGGGGTAATCGGCCAGTGTGTCGAGAATGAACGCCCGCACTTCGGTGCGAAGCGCTTCCGCCTCGGGAGGAATATTGCTGTAGGAAAATTGACTGATGGCCATATGCGCTCTCTAACGCTGAACACAGGCGCAATCGCTTCGAACGAAGCGACCACAGAACGGCAACCGCTCCACAGTCGCCGTTGGCCGGCGACTGTAGGAACAGCGGCAACTTACAACGCGGTTTGCGCGTCAGCGTCGGCGAACATCGCATTGATGTCGCCGGAAGTGACCGGCTTGTTGTCATGGCGACCGTGATCGGCACCACCCAAGCCCAGGGCCGGCTCGATGCTGACGTGCGTGGCCTGAGCCCGCAGCGCGCCGACCGTGCAGTTTTCCCGACCATGGATGGAGAACGGATCAAAGGAAAACTCACGCATGGCGTTCAAGTGAGTGACCTTGTCGATCATCTCCTTGGGCAGGTGCTGCAACCCTTCCCACGCGGTCTCTGGCGAGTTCGGCCAGGTGCAGTCGGAGTGCGGGTAATCGCTTTCCCATGTGACCATCTCGGCGTTCAGATAATCGAGGTTCTTCAGGCCGAAATTATCTTCAATGAAGCAGGTGATGAAGTGCTTGTTGAAGATGTCGCTGGGCATCTTCCCGTCGAAGTTGGAATTGGTCCACGCGTTGTGGTGACGGTGGGTGAAGTCAGCACGCTCCAGCAAATAAGGAATCCAGCCGATGCCGCCTTCGGAAAGCGCCATGCGCAGGTCCGGGAATTTCTTCCACATCGGCGCCCAGATCCAGTCAGCGGCGGAGTTGGCGATGGAAATCGGCATGGAGGTGATCCAGGCGTCGATAGGCGACAAATCCGAAGCGTGTTGAGCTTTCACCCCGGTACCGATATGACAGCAGATCACCACCTTGTTATCGCTGCAGGCTTTCCACAGCGGGTCCCAGTAATCACTGTGGATCGACGGGTAGCCATGAATAGCGGGGTTGTCCGACAGCGAAAGTGCGTGCACGCCCTGTTTGGCCAGACGTTCGACTTCAGCAGCGGCGGCTTTCATGTCCCACCACGGCACGATCATCAGCGGAATGAAGCGGCCTGGCGCAGCGTTGCACCAATCGTGCAAATGCCAATCGTTGTAGGCCTGGATGGCTGCCATCGACACATCGCGGTCAGCGTGTACCTGAAAACGTTGGCCGGCAAAGCCCGGGAAGGTGGGGAAACACAATGAACCGAGCACGCCGTTGGCGTTCATGTCGTCGACGCGGTCCTTGATGTTCCAGGTGCCACGGCGCATCTGGTCGTAGCCCAGTGGCTCCATGCCGTATTCCTCTTTGGGTCGGCCAACCACGGAGTTAAGGCCCATGTAGCCAGTGGCCTGCTCCTCGAAGACCCACACATCACGATCACCCTTTTTGACCACATGCGGCTCACGCCCCTTGAAACGGGCAGGCATATGGCGAGCAAAAGCATTCGGCGGCTCGATCGCGTGGTCATCGACGCTGACAAGAATCAGATCTTCAACTTTCATTGTTTTCCCCTTCGCATTCGGGCTTGTTGTTGTGCCTGAATCATAGTGCACATCACCAACTAATTAAACGCATTTTTTGAATGTGTTCATATTAATTCAAGCACACAGTCCATCAGTCCCACAGCACGTGCAGATAGTGCGGACCGCGCAGCTGTGCGCCGACGATCTGCGGCCCGGGTCTGTCTGGGTCGAGACGGATGTTGGGCATCAGATCGAGGATCGCATTCAGTGCGCAGTTGATCTCGGTTTTGGCCACGAATTGACCGATACACATGTGTGGGCCAAAGCCAAAACCAAACGAAGGTTTGGGCTTGCGGTCGATGTCGAATTTATCGGCGTTTTCGAAGGCGTCTTCGTCGCGATTGGCTGAGGTTACGATGCATTGCACCATTGCCCCTTTGGGGATGGCTACACCGCGAATCTCCAGGTCCTTGGCGGCCTGACGCACCTTGAAAGTAGCCACAGGCTCGAAGCGCACCGCTTCGTCGATGGCCTTGTTTACAAGGCTTCGGTCATTACGCACCCGCTCCAGCACATCCGGATTTTGCAGCAGCAACGACATCAAGGTACCGAAGGTGCGAGTCGTGGTTTCGCTGGCAGCCGGGAGCAGTGAGCGTACAAAAGTGGCGATTTCATGATCGTCCAGCGACCGTCCTTGATACTCCGCGTTGATCAGCCGGCTGATCAGGTCATCGCCCGATGCGCCCTCTGCGCGACGCTCGGACACCACCACTTTCACCACATCATACAAAGCCTGAGCGGCCTGCATCGCGGCGCCACGGGCCGCGGCGGCTTTTTCCGGATCGACTTGCGGGCCCGCCAGGATGGCCAGCGCCCAGGCCGCGTACTGCTCGATCTGCTCGGGACGATCCTCGGGAAAGCCGATCAACGAGTAAATCACCCGGATCGGAAAATACAGGGCAAAGTCCATCAGGTCGGCGCCCTTGGCCGGCACCATCGGCTTGAGATACTCCTCGCGAATCACCCGATCGATCTTGGTTTCTTTCCAGCGATTCACCGTCTCGGGCATGAATACCGGTTGCAGCAGGTTACGGATGTTCTTGTGAGCATCCCCGTCCATTGCGGTGAGGATCAAGCCATCGAAAAACGCACCCAGCCCCTCGGCGATAAAACCGCTGGTAAAGGTGCCGGCGTCACGCATGACCGCCATGACATCGTCGTATTTGAACAGTGTGAACGTCGGCCGACTGGCATCCAGGCCGGCAATCGACGGCACGCCCAGACTCGCCATGAAGTTGCCTTGCAGCACGGGCGAATTGGCGCGCATATCGCGGTAAGTCGCGTGTAGGTCGATATCGCTGGTACCGCGATAATTACTGGCTACGTCGGTGAAAGCCTTCGTCAGGTCGTTCTGCGCCGGTGTGGACATGATCGTCTCCGCTATTTTTGTCATTATTTTTTGTCAGGCAGCTGCTGAAGGCCATACCTTCCGACTGATAATAGGCCTGACTAGATCTGTATTGGACACTTATTAATATTTCGATCAACTATTTGTGCTGCGAGACGTGTCAGTAGGCCTGCTGCACCAGTGTCATGCGGCCACCCGCCAACATCAGGGCGCAGTACAGCCCCAGCTCTGCCACCTGGGCGTCGGAGAAAAACTCCCCGAGTCGCAAGAAATGCGTGTCGTCGATCTCCAGGTAGTCGCTGGCAAACAACTCGGCATAACGCAACGCGGCACGCTCGGCTGGCGTGAAGGACTCGCTGTCTGTGGCCATGCACGCAATATCCTCTTCCGTCACTGCGTCGGACTTGCGCGCCAGTTGGCAGGCCTGGCAAGTGGTGATGCTGGCGATTTTCAGCCGCACCAACTCGCGCAAACGCTCATCAAGCAGGCTGTCGCTGTGCAGGCTCTCCATCAAACCCAGCCAGGCCAGGGCTACCTTGGGTCGGTGAGCCCAGACCTGCACCGGCGTCGTTGAACTGAGCATGCGACTGCGCCGGCCCCGCTCTACCGCGTCTTGCAACGCAGACGGCATGGCATCCAGCGGGATCAGCGGTAGACGTGCCATCTCAATCGAGCCGTTCGATGATGGTCGCCGTACCCATACCGCCGGCGCAGCAAATGGCTTGCAAGCCAAAACGCCCGCCTCGGCGTTCAAGCTCGTTCAACAAGGTGGTCATCAATCGTGCACCACTGGCGCCCAATGGATGACCGAGGGCAATAGCGCCACCGTTGACGTTCAACTTGTCGTGCGACACACCTGTCTCCTGCATCCAGGCTAGCGGCACCGAGGCAAACGCTTCATTGACCTCGAACAAGTCGATGTCGTTGATGTTCAGCCCAGCCTGGCTCAACACCTTTTGAGTGGCAGCAATCGGGCCGGTGAGCATTAATGTCGGATCGGAACCGACGGTTGTGAACGCCACAATCCGCGCTCGAGCCCTGAGCCCGAGTTTTTTCGCGGTTTCGGCACTCATTAACAGCAATGCCGCTGCTCCGTCGGAGATCTGTGACGAGTTGCCAGCGGTGATTCGACCGGTGTCCGGACGAAAACTGGTTTTAAGCGTCGACAGTTTTTCCCGCGATGTATCACGGCGAATGGTTTCGTCGTAGCGCAACACAGCAACTGGCTCCGTCAGCACCTGCTCACGTATCTCCTCGACCGCAACCGGCACTATTTCATTATCGAAATAACCGGCATCGGACGCCGCGGCAGCGCGCTGATGGCTGGCAAAAGCGAAATCATCCAGCGCATCGCGACTGAGCGCCCATTTGTCGGCGATACGTTCAGCAGCCTCGCCCTGACTGGTCAGTTCATAGCGTTGCGCTGCCATCCAGCCAAACGCCTCGCCGTGGATTTCACGGTTACTGCCCATGGGCACGCGGCTCATGTTTTCCGCGCCACCCGCCACCACGATATCAGCGGAGCCCGCCGCGATAGCACCAACGGCCAAATGCACGGCCACTTCGCCCGAACCACATTTACGGTCGATAGTCAGCCCAGGCACGGTGACCGGCCAACCGGCACCGAGCAAGGCCGTGCGGGCAATGTTGGCGGACTGCTCACCAATTTGCGTGACATTGCCGAAGATCACGTCATCGATCAGCGTGGGCGACACATCGGCCCGCTCCAGCAAACGACTGATTACCAGCGACCCAAGGTGATCGGCGCGTACGCCGGCCAGGCTGCCTCGGAACTTACCGATTGGCGTGCGGACCGCATCAACAATGACGATATCCTTCATAGCGCACTCGCCTTGAGCCCTGAACCCGGAACCTGTTTACCCTCTTCGTAGCGGTAAACCCCCTGCCCTGACTTGCGCCCCAGCCGCCCGGCAGCAACCATTTTGATGATCAAAGGGCACGGCCTGAATTTCTCACCCAGGGTCTGGTGCAGATAGCGCAGAACAGACAGCCGGGTATCCCAACCGGTCAGGTCACCCAGTTCCAACGGGCCCATCGGATGGTTGAAGCCCAGACGCAGTGCCGTGTCGATGTCTTCGGCGGTCGCGGTGCCTTCCTGCAGCATCCACATCGCCTCGTTACCCAATAGGGCAGACATGCGACTGGTGGTCAGTCCTGGCGATTCGTTGACGATGATCGAGGTTTTGCCAATCTGCTCGCAGAGGGTGCGAGTGCGCGCCACCACCTCATCACTGGTCGCCAACCCCCGCACGAGCTCCACCAGTTTCATTTTGTGCACGGGGTTGAAGAAGTGCATGCCGATCACACGATCTGCACACTCAACTGACGCCGCAATTTCGGTCACGCTGAGGGCCGACGTATTGGTCGCGATAATCGCGTCCGGCGCCAGCAGTGGCGCCGCCTGCGCGAGCACCGCCTTCTTCACTGCCAACTGCTCGGAGACCGTCTCTACCAGCCAATTGGCACCACTCGCCGCTTCACTCAAGTCGCTGCAGGTCAGCAGATTGGCCAACGATTGCTGGGCTTTTTCTTCGCTGACTTTGCCCAGGCGCACGCCATCGGCGAGGATTTTTTCGATGCTCGCCCTGGCGCTTGTCAGGGAAGCGGCATTGGTGTCGACCAACACCGTGCTGAAACCTGAGCTGGCGAACGCATGCGCAATACCGGTGCCCATCAGACCCGCACCGACGACGACTACTTTTTCTTTATTGGCGTTCATGTTTGGCTCTCGATTAGGCGCGGTTCTTTTTACTGACCACATTGCGCAACGTGCCAATGCCTTCGACGCTGGCTTCGACCACATCGCCTTCCTTAAGGAACAGACCGGTGCCCATCCCCACTCCCGCCGGCGACCCCGTGAACAACACATCGCCACAGGCAAAACTCGAGCGCTGCTGGACAAAGCGGATCAGATGATCAACACCCCAGGTCATTTCGCCGGTGGAGCCGTCCTGGCGCGTTTCGCCATTGACTTTCAAGGTCAGGCGCAGCGTCGGTGACCCTTGCGGAAATTCATCTTTCGTGACGATCCAGGGACCAAGTCCGGTGGTTTGATCCTGGCTTTTGGCTGCGAACAGATCCATGCCAATACCCGCCGGCCCGCTACGCTGCAGGTCTCGAGCGCTGACGTCATTGCCGACGGTGTAACCGAGCACGCAAGCAAGCGGGTTTTCCAGGTCAATCTCGTCAGTGCCGATGACCGCTACCAATTCAACTTCGTGATCGAGCTCTTCAGTCAACGGTGGAAAGCGGATCGGGTCATTGGCGCCAATCAGCGCGCCATAGGCCTTGAGAAAGGCGACTGGCTGGGACGGCGCACTCAATCCAAACTCCACCAAATGCTTGGCGTAATTGGCGCCTGCCACGACCACCCGGTTGACGGGCTCTATCGGTGGCAACAGACGAACTTTTGAGAGTGGCAGCGCTGGGCCGGCGAAACGCAACGAACTGATGCCGCGTCCGGCAGCCACGCCGGGCGCCCATTCTTTGAAATTGCCGGAAATCGGCGTCACCTGATCTTGGGCGACATCGACCACCGCCCAAAAAACGCCCGTTTCAAAATACTCACATCGCGCCAGTTTCATCAGGCACCTACCTTGCCCAACTTGGCAGGATCGATGTGCAGCAAGCGGCATGCGTTTTCATAGCGAATCTTGCGCAAGTCGGCGTCGGACAACTTCAGGCCATGGGTCAGGTCGTGACGCACGGCATCGCTACCGCCAAAGTTGCTGCCGTAGAGCACATGGTCTGCACCGATGATATCGACCAAGGCCTGGCGCATCGGTACTTCATGCAGCTCTACGTCGAAGTAGAAGTTTTTCATGTACTCGAGCAGCGGCTTTTTATTATATTTGACGTCGAGGTTCTCGTTGGTCTTGGCCAGACGACCGAGCTGGTACGGGACATAGCCGCCACCATGGGTGATGTACACCTTCAGGTCAGGGAAGCGATCCAGTACGCCACCGCAAATCAGGTTCCAGAAACAACGGCTTTCGTCGTACTGCATGCCAACGATAGCGGTGGTTTCGTAGCGGTCGTCGTTGGCGTTCTTGCCCCAGGTGACCGACTGGTTGTAGCCGTGAATAAACATCGGCAAGTCCAGGTCGCAGAGGGTTTTCCACACCACGTCGAGTTCTGGCGAATCGAATTCCAGGCCGCCGAAGTTGGCGCCGCCAGCGACCAGACCTTTAGCGCCCAGTACGGTGCAGGCGTAGCGCAATTCAGCCGCCGCTGCTTCTGGCGCATTCAAAGGTACGTGAGCCCAGAACATCAGTCGATCTGGGGCTGCAGAGCAGTATTCGGCCAACGTCTCGTTGACGGTGCGGGCGAACGGGACGGCGAATTCGGCTTCGGTCCAGTACATGTAGCAGTGGGACGGGACGGAAACCACCTGCAGGTTTTGTCCCGCAGCGTCCATGCCAGCCAAGCGCACTTTCGGATCAGCCCAGCGCGCAAAATACTCTTCAAGCTTGGGACCTTTGCCGGAGCGGACGGCAGCCTTACGCTCTGGCGACCCAAGACCGAGAATCCAGTCACCAACACGCAGCTTGATATCGCCATCGGCGTGCTGCTCGAAGAACGGCCCCCAGTGAGGGTGCTGGTTGTAATAGCCAGGGTGCGGTGCGTGGGCGTGAAGATCGATAAGCATGTCTAGGTACCTCGAAGTTGGCACTTTTTGTTGGTTATTTGTGCGGTGCCTTCACGTGACCTGGTTCAAGTAGCCACGAAAAGGGGAAGCCGACGGCTCACTGCCAAGACCAGAGCTTAAGATTAAATTGAGCAGAAATCAAAATACTGTTCAATTTATTTTTCCGACGCACGAAGAGGCCTGACCCAGAGCCCTCAACACGCGTCGAAAAATGCTTAGAGGGGTCCAAAACTTCGAGTCAGCCTCGAAAAAGAGTGGAATGCAGGCGGGGAAAAATTAGCGTACGGAAACGCAAAGCCCCCGATATACGGGGGCTTTGGATAGCGTGATGGGCAGTGCTTTAACGTCAGCGGCGTGTGCGCGAGGTAGACCCCATGATCAGCGCGCCCAGGAGTTTTTTCACCCGGACCGGGAACAATCGACGCCCTGCGGCTTCTGGCACGAGAATTTCGCTCAACACGTAACGAATGATCATTTCGCAGATCAGTTCACGATCAAGACGCACCCCGAGGCGTTCGTCCCAGTCGTCGAAAACGATGCCCAGGCCATCCTGAAAGCGCACGATCGAATCGTGGAAAATCCGTCGGAAGAAGCCCAGCGCGTAGTCGGGTGCAACCACGAGAAGACGCCGAGCCCGACTTTGCTCCAGGTAGTTGTCGAGATAGGCAAACAGCGCATTCAAGCGCGCTTCCGGATCACTGATGTGACCGAGTTCCTGGGACAGCGAGCTGTGAAAACTTTCGCGCTTGTGGCGCGAAAAGGTATCCAACAAGTCTTCTTGCGAGGCGAAATAGCGATAAAAGGTGCCACGGGAAACACCCGCGACCTGGCAAACATCCAGGACCGAAATACGATCCGCGCCAGACATCAGCACGACTTCTTCAGTGGCCTTGAGGATGTTGGCAATGGTTTCTTCTGAACGGCGATTCGGCTTGACCTTGGTGCCTGCCACAGAGTTGGCGGCAGCACGGCGTTCTACGGGTTTAACCGGGCTCGCCCCAACATCAGGTGCCGCATTTTTTTTGGATCTGGGAGCCGGCGCAGGCGCCTCTGCTTTCTTGGATGCGGCTTTTGGCATGAAGTGACGGGCTCATGAAGAGTAAGAATTGTGCAACGTTAACACAGGATCTGTGCATAAATAACACTATATGTTCAACTTTTAGCTAAAGACATTTGCGCAGTTTGTATTTAGAATCGGATTCTCTCTTTAAAAAATTAAATCAGGCAACCCGACCGGTATGGGTGCCTAAAAGGAGAAAACTGATGGGCAGCAGTGGAAATCCAGACACCTGGGCAGTGGGAGAACGAGACACTGTCATTGATGCGTTAGATCGTGCGGTAGCAAGGCATCCAGACAAAATATTGCTGGATTTCAGTGGTGAGTTATACACATATGCTCAGGTTGACTCACTCTCGACCAAGATGGCCAACGCACTGGCCACCCTGGGCGTCAAAGCCGGTGAAACCGTGCTGACGATGCTGGACAACAACATCGATGCCGTCACCACCTGGCTGGCCATCAACAAGCTCTGCGCTGTAAGTGTGCCGATCAACACCGCGCTCAAGGGCGAGTTTCTCCGCCATCAGATCGCCGATACCGGCACCTCGGTGGTGATTTGCGAAGCAGCCTACCTGCCACGCATCACCCCGCTCGCCGCACAGCTGCAGGACGTCCACCACATTCTTCACCGTGGCACCCTTGAGGCAGTACCTGATTGCCCGATTCGCATTGCGCCACTGGATGAATGGCGTGGCCATGACGCCACCCCACTCGTCAATAAACCGCAACCTTCAGACCTTGCCTGCCTGATTTACACCTCGGGTACAACGGGCCCTTCCAAGGGCTGCATGATCAGCTACAACTTCATGTGCAATCTGGCGCGCCTGCAACTTCGCGCCGGCCCGGCCAGTGCCGACGACGTGACCATCACGCCGCTGCCACTTTTCCACATGAATGCACTGTGCGTATCGATCATTGCCAGCATTCTGGTGGGTGCGCGCGCCGCCATTCTTGCGCGATTCTCGGTCTCGAACTTCTGGCCGGAAGTGGAGCGCTCGGGCGCGACCATTGCCTCGATCCTGGGCGGCATGGGCGGCCTCCTCGCCCAGGCGCCAGACAACGAAGCGATGTTGCGCTGCGTCGGGCAGATCCATACCGCCCGCGGCAACCCTTACACCGAAGACACCAAGAAGATCTGGCGCGAGCGCTTCGGCACCAGGCTGGTCGGCGGCAACGGCTATGGCCTGACCGAAGCCTGCGTTATAACTTCGCTGGCTGCCGGGGAATACGCCGCGCCCGGCTCGTCGGGTAAACGAATTGCGGATTTTGACGTCAGAATCGTCGACGACCTCGATCAAGAAGTGCCGCCCAACTCCGCTGGCGAAATCGTGGTGCGCCCTCTCCGTCCGGACATCATGTTCCAAGGCTACTGGCGTCGCCCGGAAGACACCCAGAAGCTGATGCGCAACATGTGGTTCCACACGGGCGACGTTGGCAAATTCGATGATGATGGCTTCTTCTACTTTGTCGACCGCAAGAAGGACTACATGCGTCGCCGGGGAGAGAATATTTCCAGCTTTGAAATGGAAGCCGCTTTTGCTTCACACCCGGCATTGGCTGAGGTCGCAGTGCATGCCGTGCCTTCTGATAAAGGCGAGGATGATGTGAAGGTGACTGCAGTACTGCATGAAGGTGTGACGCTAGACCCGGAGCAGCTGTTCCATTGGGCTACCGATTCGGTGCCCTACTATGCCTTGCCGCGCTATATCGAGTTTCGCAGCAGTTTGCCGAAAAATCCGCAGGGACGAGTGTTGAAGTATTTGCTGCGTGATGAAGGCAAGACCCAAACAACCTGGGATCTGGAAACTACTTCGATTGTGGTGTCCAAAAAGTAATTGTCCTGGCCGCATGTGTCGGCCGCCCAACGTCGAAGCCCGCCTTGCAGCGGGCTTTCGCGTCTCTAGGGCCTTGGTGTCGCCTTTGAGCTTGCTCCTGCATTAATCGGGTGAACTCAATACTCGCGTACGGGAATACCTTTGGGGCGGGAGTTATAACCGGGCAGATGAAGGCCACCATCGACGTGGATGGTTTCACCCGTGATAAACCGCGACATCTCGGACGCTAAAAACACCACCACCGGCCCAATATCCGCCTCAGGCTCGCCACAGCGCCCCAAAGGACGCATCGATGCGGACATTTCGGCAAACCCCGGGTTCTCCGCAGCAAGCTTGTGGAACGTGGCGCCCATCGCGGTAGGCGCGATGGCATTGGTTCGAATGTTGAACCGCCCCCATTCAGAGGCCGCGCTGCGAGTCAGCCCCACGATCGCTGCCTTCGCCGTGTTGTAGTCGCCATGCAACCAGGCACCGATCTCGATATCGATGGAGTAGAAGTTGATAATCTTGCCGCCACCCCGCGCTTTCATGTGGGGCAGCGCGGCCTTCATCGCCCACCAGGCCGCCCACACTGTAGAACCGAGGGTTTTCTCCAGCATTGCATCGGTCTTCTCTTCGAGAAGAACATTGGGCGTTGGCGCAAATGCGTTGTTGACCAGAATGTCCAGCCCACCAAACTGATCAACGGCCAATTGCACGGCGGCTTCGATATCGGCCTTGCTGCACACGTCAGTCTTGATGAACATCGCTTGGGCACCCAGCGCTTTGAGTTCGGCGACTACGGCCTCGCCACTGGTGACATCCAGCTCGGCGACCACCACGGCAGCGCCCTCTTTGGCAAAGTTCAGCGCGATGCCGCGGCCTATTCCGCCACCTGCACCGGTAATCAACGCGACCTGTTTGTTTAGCAGTGCCATAGCCACTCCATTTCTTGTTTTTTAGTGAACATTATTGGTTATAGTGTTCAAATATAGCTGATTTCGTCAGCCAGAACAGTACTGGAACAAGGATATTGAGGATGAGTGTATTTCGTCGGCGCGTGGACATCATTGCTCATCCTGGCAATGGCACGGGTGAAGTCCGCGCCACCCTGGAGGACGACTTCCATCACTTCCGTGTCTGGGTCTGCCACCATGAAGGTGAAGTCACCGCCATTGGCGGTGAAGCGCTACGCTACCCTTATTCCTTGTGTCCGCAGGCTTGCGATCAATTACAGCAGCTGCTGGGTATGAAACTGGACCGGATAGCCCACTCCGTCACCCGACAGACCGATGCCAGTCATCAATGCACCCATCTGCTGGACCTGACGGGCCTTGCCGTCGCCGCTGCCGCACGAGGTACCCACCAGCGCCGATATGACGTCAACATCGGCCAGCGCATCGCCAACCGCACTCGCGCCACGTTGATACGGGACGGCAATGAAGACCTGACCTGGGAAGTCAACGGCACCCTGATCGAAGGACCTTCACCTTATTGCGGCATCAACCTTCGCGAAGGCATGGCACGCTGGGCACTGAATACCCTCAATGAAGAAGCCGCCGAAGCGGCACTTTTACTGCGCCGCTGCACCCTGATTTCCATGGGGCGCGCGTACAACCTCGACGAGCAGATTCACGCCGCCACCACCGCTCTTTGTTACAGCCAACAACCCGAACGCGCGGAGCAGGCATTGCGCATGAAGGGCTCGACCCTGGACTTCAGTCATGAACAGCTGAAATTGTGCGCCCAGGATCAGGAATGGCTGAGACAACGGCACTAGTCGATCCGCTCTTGCGTCAAGAGCAATGCGGCCAATGCTTTCAAAGCACGGCGATCCGGGCTCAATCCAGACCGCCGATACGAACTAGAGGAAGACCGCCAGATTGGGGGTTCCGAGCACCGCTTGGTCGATGATGACTTCGCGCCGCGCCAGCTTGAATCCCGCCTCACTCAGGCGCAGCACATCCCGCCGTTCGCCACTGATGATGTCGACATGGTGGTCTTTGAACCGGCTGCGGGTCAGTAGCAGATAACTGGTCACCACGAACTCATCGCTCTTGTCGGTTTCTTCGACAAACACGTTGGTCACCAGACGCCGGGTACGCGAGGGAGGGTCTTCCGCCCAGGCGCTTTTGCCAGACAGGCGCAGGATTCGGCCCATGATCGAGCGGTAGTCATCGTGGTAATGCTGAACGCTGCGCACGATGGTGGTTTTTAACTCGGCGGCCAAGCGCGTCTGACGCAGCGGCACGGTGTACACCAGGTCGGTGTCCAGGCGTTCGGCCCACTCCTGCAGGCGAATCTGGTCAAGCAGCGTGGCCTCCTCGTAGAGGAAGGTCACCACATCGTTGTAAATCGGCGAACCCACCGGTACTCGCTTGGTACCGACTGGGGAACCCGGCTGGATATCCTCCACACCGCGTTGTTGAACCTGAGCCATGAGTCATTCCCTCACTTTTATTCTTGTGAATGCTGATACCAGCGACGGCGGCCCGCGAGGGCCGCGATCAAACCAGGCGTGACGGACGCTTACTGGTCGTCCGATGCAGTCATCAGCTCATGCCAGTACAACCACCAGTGCCACTGGGTATCGTCCTTGGTAAAGCCTTCGTTGACGATGCCCGGGCCAGGCCAGCCCTCCGGTGCGCCCGTTTCAAATACCGCCTGGTATTTCATCGTGCTCTTGCGGCCCATCGCGCCTTTGGCGGCCAGGGTCATGTGCGGCCAGGTGTCGGAGTCATCCTGCTCAACCATACCGGACGTGCCGAACAGCTGGATGGTTTGCTTGAGCATCTTGTCGCGCAGTTCCGGGGAAGCGTCTTTCTCAGCAAATACCCAGTTGACGAACTCGAGCTTGTCCGGACCTTGCGGCACGTAGGCGTGCAGGGTCATCGAGCCGACGACAGTGCCATCCGGCTGCGGAATGTAGACAAAACCGAAAAGAATGTTCGGGAACATCCCACCAACTTGCGGCGGCATGCTGGTGAGCACTTTCAACTGATCTTCGGTGAGATTGCGTGCCAGCTGTTCGACCATGTCGGCGGTCATGCCGGCAGGCGGCAATGCTTCGAGCTTTTGCTGCACACTCAACTCTGCCGGATCGAGGCCGGTCAGGCGCTTGATCTTGCGCGCCAGGTCGATGCAGCGCAGGGCATGGCCATGGGGCGAGCTGATCTCGACGCCGATCATTTCCGGGCTGAGGTCGGCTGTTTCGCCCTCTCCTTTCTTGGCGTAGTTACCCACTTCACCCAACCAACGATGCAAGGTCAGTGTGTGGAAACCGTCGGCCGCCGATTGCTCGCCAGCCGTTTTCCAGTTGGCGTTAACGATAAAGCGCTGCGGTGGACCGAGTACTTCCATGCCCTTGTCGGAACGGCAGAAGAGCATGTCGTAATACCACTTGGCATCGCCGAGGAATTCGTCAAACGACGGCCCGTCGATATTCCAGGTCGCGAAAACCAAACCGCCATACAGTGTGACCCGAGCCTTTTTCAGGCCCAATTCTTCTTTGGGCAGCATCTTGCCGTGCATGCATTCACGCTCGACAGGCGAGCCGACGAAGTCACCATTCGGGCGGAAGGCCCAGCCGTGATAGATGCATTTATGAATTTGCGTGTTGCCGCAATCGGCAGTGCTGATGCGCATGCCGCGGTGCGGGCACACGTTGAGGTTGACGTACACCTCGCCCTCTTTACCACGGGCAACAATGACCGAGTCGGAGCCCAGGTCGCGGACCATGAAGTCTCCGGAATTGGGAATCTCCGACTCGTGACCCAGGAGTACCCAGATCTTGCCGAAGATTTTTTCCATCTCCAGCTCGTAGATTTCGCGATCGGATAACACGCGCATTTGTACTTCACGGCTAGAAGGATAGATGAGGTCGGAGACCTTGGTTCCATCAGACAATACGGGGCTTGTTCTTGTTAGCATGATTGCCTCCTGATCAGAGCGTCACGACAGTAGTCGCAGCGAAATATAAGACACTTTCTCTATTTATGTACATAGAATTCACTTTGCACTTGTAAGTGAATTCTTCCGTCATTCACGTACGCGTCAATCCTTGCTCGACGCCTTGCCCACTTGAGTGCGCAGCACACCAATGCCGTCGATCTCCAGTTCAACCACATCACCAGGCTTCAAATAACGCAATTGCTCCAGGCCGCAGCCGTTTCCGACTGTGCCGGAACCAAGAAACTCACCGGGGTACAGGGTTTCCGAACGAGACACGTGGGCAATCACGTCTTCGAAACTCCAGCGCATATCGCGGGTATTGCCGCGCCCCCACTCCTCGCCATTGACCCGGGCGACCATGTTCAGGTCATAGGGATCACCCAGCTCATCGGCTGTCACCAGACAGGGGCCCATGATGTTGGCGGTATCGAAATCCTTGCTCTTGGCCGGGCCGAGCATGCCCGGCATTTCCAGGGCCTGGGCGTCGCGGGCACTCATGTCGTTAAAGATGGTGTAGCCGACGATATGCGCCCGGGCGGCTTCACGGCTGATGTCTTTGCCGCGCTTGCCGATGTAGCAACCGAACTCCAGTTCGAAATCCATCGCCCGACTGAAACTTGGCCATTGGAATTCATCGTCGATGCCAATCACCGCGAAACGGTTGCCCTTGTAGTAGATGGGCTGCTTGTTGAAGGTCTCGATGACCCGGTCGTCGGCGCGTGTGTTCATCGCTTTCAGGGTGGCTTCGGGGTCTTCGGTACGCAGCGCACGGGCGCGACGGGCCGCCGCGAAGCTCTGGCGCAGATGCAATTCGAAGCAGGAACAGTCGCGCATTTGTGGAGGTGGCTGGATCGGTGCGCGCAGCTTCACGCTGTCACGCTCCAGCACTGCCGCCGAGGGAGCCTTGGCAACCAACGAACGGGCTAACTCAAGCGCCGGCTCACCGGCCTCAACCAGCGCCAGAATGCTGCTTAATGCCACACTGTCGCGACCTTCCAGCAAGCGGTAAGCGTCTTGCAGGTCGAGGACCTGCTGGTCCCGATTGAGCAATGCTCCCGCGCGATCAAAACCTTCGGCATCGGTATACGTCACCAGTCTCATACGCGGCCACTCACGGGCAGCAGCGCACCGGTTACCGCTGCGGCTTCATCGGATAACAGAAATGCCACGACCGCCGCCAACGCCTGCGGGGTGACCCAGCGGCTGCTGTCGGCATCAGGCATGTCGGCGCGGTTGGCGGGGGTGTCAATAATGCTCGGCAGCACAGCGTTAACCGTTACACCACGATCCTTCAGCTCCTCGGCCAACGCCTCGGTCAACCGGGCCACACCGGCCTTGGAGGCGGCGTAAGCCCCCATACCTGTTGCGGCTTTGACCGAGGCCAGCGCGCCAATGTTGACGATACGCCCTGCCCCGGAATCCAGCAGGTGCGTCAACGCCGATTGGGAACTGACCACGGCGGTACGCACGTTCATCTGGTAAAGCCGATCCCAGGTCAGCAGGCTTCCACCTTCGACGGTCTCCCAGGCAAAACCGCCCGCGACATTGACCAAACCGTCGATACCACCCAAATGCGCCGCAATCTGCTCGAACGCCGCGCTGGCCGATTCGACCGAAGTCAGGTCAACATCGCCCACACACAGCAGATTTTCCGTGTCCAATAAAGCGGCTGGGGCCTCGCTACGATCCAGCAACGCCACCCGGGCGCCACGCGCCAGCAGAAATTTGCCAAGTGCGCTGCCGAGGGCACCAAACCCGCCGGTGACGACTACCCTCTTGTCCAATAGTGATTGGAACATCGCGAAATCCTCTTGTTGTTGTTTTACGGCGCGAACGGTCGATTCGCGCCTTTGTCCGGATGAATATATGACACTTTTAGAAAATATGTACAAATGATACCGTATGACTTCAAGTCAAACACTCACCTGCGGACCGCTGATGCCTAGAAAACTGCCTGCACTCAACGCCGACAACCGCGCCTTCTGGCAAGGCGGTCAACAGGGCGAACTGCTCGTTCATCGCTGCGCAGCCTGTAGCCGGTATTTCCACCCGCCCGCGCCGCTGTGCCCGCATTGCGCAAGCTTTGACGTCGCGCCGCAAGCGGTGTCCGGCAAGGGCAAAGTGCTCAGCTTCACCATCAACTATCAGGCTTGGACCCCCGACCTGGAGGTGCCCTATGTGGTGGCAATCATCGAGCTGGTTGAACAACCCGGCTTGCAGTTCGTGAGCAACGTGGTGGGCATACCGGTCACGGATGTGCATATCGACATGCCGGTACGGGTCAGCTTCCTCAATGTCGAGGATGTGTGGTTGCCTCTGTTCGAGAAGGATCAGTGATGTTCGATCATCGTTATGAGAAAGACGTAGCCATCACCGGCATCGGCCAATCGGAAGTCGGGCGACCCTCGAACAAGTCAGCGATGCGCCTGACCCTGGATGCCTGCCTCGAAGCCATTGCCGACGCCGGCCTGCAACGCAGCGACATCGACGGCGTAGCCTGCTGGCCGGGCGACAACAACAATGGCGACCCGTTTTCACCGGTCGGTCCCAGTGCGCTGAAGAGCGCCCTCGGGCTCAACGTCAACTGGTTCGGTGGTGGTTATGAAGGGCCCGGCCCGCTCACCGGTGTGATCAACGGGGCCATGGCGATTGCGGCGGGCCTGTGCAAGCACGTACTGGTGTTTCGCACCATCACCGAAGCGTCGGCGCGCATGGTCAACAAACAGGCCGGTGCACTGACCAACAAAACCCAGGGGCGCGACAGCAGCTACGCCTGGCAGTGGTTTACGCCGTTCAATGTGCAATCGGGCATCAATCTGATGGCGTTGTATGCTCAGCGCCACTTCCATGAGTACGGCACCCGACCGGAGCAGCTGGCGCAAATAGCCCTTACTTGTCGCCAGAACGCCATGCGCAATCCGAAAGCGCTGTACCGCACGCCGATGAGCATGGATGACTACATGGCCTCGCGGATGATTTCGACGCCTCTGCGCATGTTCGACTGCGACGTGCATTGCGATGCGTCCACCGCCATCATCCTGTCCCGTCGTGATATCGCCCAGGACCAGCCGAACAAACCGATCCGCATTGAGGCCATGGGCGCAGCGTTGAACCAGCCCTGGTCGTGGGATCAGATCTCCCTGACCAAAATGGCCGCCTTCGATGTCGGCGAGATGATGTGGGCGCGCACCGACTACACCCCGCAGGATGTCGAATCTGCGCAGTTGTATGACGGATTTTCGATCTTGACCCTGATCTGGCTGGAAGCCCTGGGCCTGTGCCCCACCGGACAAAGTGGTGCGTTCGTCGAGGGTGGCACGCGCATTGCGCTGCAGGGCAGCTTGCCCATCAATACCAATGGCGGGCAGCTGTCTGGCGGACGCACCCACGGCCTGGGTTACGTGCATGAAGCCTGTCTGCAACTGTGGGGTCGTGCCGAAGGCCGGCAAATCCGCGAACACCGCGTCAGCACGGTGGCAGCCGGAGGCGGCCCGTTGGGGGGCAGCCTGCTTCTGGTTCGCGAGTAACGGCGCGCCTCAGTAGAGTACGCCGGCTACTTCGCTACAGAACTCGATCAGCGCCTTGCCCAGTTCGGCAAGGCCCTCTTCATCCCGTTGGCCACGGAACATCACCGCTGACACGGTGAAATCGATGCTGTTGGTCGGTGAAAAGACCGGCGCTGCAATGGCTAGAATCCCTCCCGAGAAATGCCCATCGTCCATTGCCCAACCGCGCTCGGCAGCTTCCCGGACCTCTTCGCGATAGACCTCCAGCGACAGTGGCTGGGCCCAGCGAATCGTCTCGAAGCTGCTCTGTACTTCCGGGTCGTCGAGGTCGATCTGTGTGGCGAACAACCGGCCGCTGGCGCCCATCAGAATCGGCAGACGCTGACCTTCGGCCATGTCGATACGCACATCGGTCGGGCTCGCAGCGGAGCTGACAATGACGATTCGGTCAGGGCTCATTTTGCGCCACAGGGTGATGGTCACCCGCTGGCGCGCAGCCAGGTTCTGCAACAGCGGTTTGGCCATCTGTACGCGATGACCCTGGGTCACCAATTGTTCGACCAGACGCGCCAGGCCCAGGCCCACGGTGTAACGCTTGGAAAGCGCACTGAAATCGACCACCTCCTCTTGCACCAGGGTACGCAGGATGTTGAAGCAGGTGCTAGGGTTGATTTTCAGTTGCCGGGCGATGTCCACTGAGCGTTCCGGCGTACCCACCTGACTGAGATAGCGCAAGATGCGCATGGCGTTAGAAACCGGCTTGACGAGGGTTGCGCCGGCCGATTTGCTGCTGTCGTTGACGTCAGTGAGTTCCATGCCCGATCCAGTAACTTTAGAGTGGCGCCATTCTAGCCTGAGAATGATTGGCGCCGTAAAAGTTTTATCTGGGAATTACTCGATCACTTCAATCGGTTAGTTTCACTGGCGGCTGATAGATCAAACGGCGGGTTTGCAGATCTTCGCGACGAAAACGCTCGATGAGACGCTCTTGGGCATGGTCGGCCTGGGTCACCCGAACCTGTTGGCGCAAGTATTCCAGCCAGGACTCGACAATAAAGCGCTCGCTGTAGAGTTGCGGGTCCGCCATGTCGCGGTACAAACGCCAGTTTTGCGCGCCGTTGCGCCGTCGTGCCTTGCCTACCGTGTACACCGCGGCAAGAAAGTCATCGCGATCTGGCGCCGCCACCTGGTACACAATCTCCACCGATACCGGTCCATCGGAATGGGACACTGGACTGGCCAGTTGCAGTGTGTCGGTCAAATGAACCTCGGCAAAGTCTGCTTCCTGGCCCAGCTCCACATGGCCATTGCGGGTCAGCGCGATACCGACCAGCAACAACAGTGTCGAGAGCAGCAAGCTCTGGCTCAACCCCAGGTATTCGGCCAATGCCCCCCATATCGCACCTCCGGCTGCCATCGCGCCCATCAGGATCAACACATAGACCGATGCGACCCGCGCGCGTACCCAGTTGGCGGCATAGGTTTGCACCACCGTGGAAATGGTCGCGTTGACCGCCATCCAGCCAAACCCCGCCAGCAGCATCATCGCGCAGACCGCATAGCGGTTGTTGGATAGCGCGGCAGTGAGAGTGGCGAGGGCAAAGGAGAAGGCGCCGCAAACCAGCAGATGACGCATGCCCAGTACGCGATACAGCCGCGGCAAGCTGAGTGCAGCCAACACGGCACCGGCACCAAGAAACGCCATGAGCAAGCCATAACCACCGGCATCCATGCCCAATTCCTGCTTGGCCACCAGTGGCATCAAGGCCCACAAAGCGCTGGCACTCATGGTGAACACCAGAACCTGCTTCATGGCGCTGAACAGGACCGCTGAATGCCGGATGTAGCGCAGGCCACTGCGCATGCCGCCGGTCATGGTTTCCGGTGGCAAGCCCACGGTGGGCGGGTTGGGCGCGATACGAAAGAGGAAGAGCAGCACCGCGAACATACACAGCGCGATTACCAGAAATACCGAGGTCGTGTTCCAGTACGCAATCAGTGCACCCGCCAGCGCGGGGCCCAAAGCGCGGGTGGCATTGATGGAAATTCCGTTCAAGGACACTGCGGCCGGCACTTGGTCGCGGGGCAGTACACCGACCATGGTCACCATCCACGCCGACATGCCCAACGCACTGCCGGTACCGAGCACAAAGGTAAACGCCAGCAAGCCCCAGGTTTCCAGGTGCGCGCTGTACGCCAGCCCACACAATACCAGCGCGGCGAACAGCATCATGCACTGGGTAATGATCAGCCAACTGCGACGGTCCACCCGATCGGCAATCACCCCACCGGGAAAGGCAAACAGGAACACCGGCAGGGTCACGGCGGTTTGCACCAGAGAGACCATGGCTGCCGAGGTCGTCAATGTGGTCATGATCCACGCCGCGGCGACCGTCTGCATCCAGATAGCCATGTTGACCACTGCGGCTGCCAGCCATAAGCCGCGGAACGCTTTATTGCGAAACGGCGCCCACGCCGAGCCCTCGCTCATCTTCACTCCTCAGCGGCTACGCCAGTCAAAATCAGGAATTATTTGTCCAGCGGCTGACCCAGTCGCCCCATCGCCCGCGAAGGGCTGAGCTGACGCGGCTGAGCGATGGAATTGCGCAGTTGGCCGATGCCTTTGATTTCAGCCTCGACCCAATCACCCGGCTGCAGAAAACGCCCGCTTTCCAGCCCTACACCGTGGGTTGAGCCAGTGAACACCAGATCGCCAGGACGCAGACTGATGCGTGCATCCAGATAATTGAGCAACTCGTCCAGGGGAAAAATCATTTGCCGCGTATTGTCCTGCTGGCGCACTTCGTCGTTTACGCTCAGGCGCATATCCAGTGTCGGTTGCCCGGTAATGCCCAGATCGTCGGCGGTCACAATCCAGGGCCCCACTGGCGTGGTGCGGTCCATGGATTTCTGGGTCAACAGGTCAAGACGACCAATCTGCTTGCCGGCATCCCGCGCGCTGATGTCATTGCCTACGGTGTACCCCAGTAGGCAAGCGCTGGCATGGGGTTCATCCAGCAAAGGGCGACCCACCACGGCGACGAGTTCCACCTCGTAATCAAGCTGGGTGGTCAGCGGCGAATAATCGATCTCGTCATTGGCACCGACCAGCGCTGACTCAGGTTTCATGTAGGCCAGCGGGTGCGCCGGCGCCTCACTGCCCAGGCGCTTGAGGTGGCTGAGGTAATTGAGACCCACACCAAATACCCGGCTGCCCGGTTCCAGCGGCGCAAGCAGGCGCGAAGCCGACAACGGCAACCATTCGCCACTCAGGTCCAGGGCGTCTGGCGTAAGATCCGCCCCTAGCCCGGCCCAGTGGGTGAACGGCGCATGAATACGCCGCAGGCGGTCAGTTTGCGCATCCAGCAACGCCCAGAACGCTTGCCCGTCCACCTCGACCCGCGCCAGGCGCATATCAGTGCTTGGCCAGGTACGTCGGCAGGTACTCGGCGTCGAGTACTTCTTCCGGTGTCTTGACGCTGGCACCAAGAATTGGCCCGACCATTTCGTGGCCCCACAGACTGAGCTTTTCCGGATTCAGCTCGTAGGGATCGCCTTGCCATGGCTCGATTTCAGCAATGGTCTCAAAGGCAAACCCGGACGGATTGAAATGGTAGAACGACAGATGGGGGTCCTGGGCATGTTGGCCGAGGGTCATCATCATCGGCAGTTCACGCTGACGCACGATGTCGTAGGTCTCACCGACATCACGCACGTTGCGCACAAACAGCCCGACATGTTGCACGCCCATGCGACCCGGGCCGTGGCCATACGCGATGTCATGACTGGTGTGATGGTTGAGTTTGGAGCGGAAGAAACCGGTTCGTCCTTTGCCCGCACCGGCGCCATACCAGCTGAAACCCATGACGTTAAGCAGGAAGTCTTCCAGTTCCGGTGTGTAGTCCGGGGTGATCAGCACCACATGACCCGCGCCTCGTTCGTCGGCAAGGAAACCACTGTGCGGACGGCCCGGCTGGAACGAGCGCGGCAGCCATTTTTGCCCGTAAAACAATTCGTGCTGATACCCCACCGGGTCACGAAAACGCACCAATTCACGCACGCCACGCTTTTCGCACAGTTCGGCATCACCGCGGGTGTAGTCGACATTGGCCGCCGCCAGCTTCTTGATACCGTCCTCGAACGCCATGCGCCCCACCGCTTCCCAGCCGATGTAGACAATTCGGTCCACCTTGCCTGGGTGGAAAGCAAAGCGATGGCGGCGATCATCGATCTTGAAGTACAGCGAATCGGGATCACTCTCGGGGTTCTTGCCGATGCCAAACCCCATCACCTGCGGGCCATACTCACGCCACGCTTCGAGATTTGGGGTCTCAAAGCCCATGTAACCGATACCGATGATGTCCACGTTATTCACCTTGTTATTGTTCGAGATGAAAGGGTGCCGGTACCCCCTGCCGGGGCGCCGCGCGTGCTAGATCGCGAGTAACCCGCCATCGATGACGAAGTCCGAACCGGTAATGAATGAAGCTTCATCCGAGGCGACAAAGACCGCCATAGCCACCACTTCCTCGGGTTCGCCGGGGCGATCCATCAATACGCCATCCAGCAACATGGCACGCATCTTGGGGTCTTCCAGAAACGGCCGGGTGCCAGGCGTCGCGACAAATCCCGGGCTCAAACTGACCGCACGGATACCGAACGGCGCCCCTTCTACCGCCAATTGGCGAGTGAAGGACACCACCGCGCCCTTGGCAGCTGAATGCGCGGAAATGCCGGCAACTTTCGAGCCACCCCAGGCGGCGGTGGACGATACGTTGATGATCACCCCGCGCTGTTCGGCCAAGTGGTGCCAGGCATATTTGGTCGTATAGAACAGCAGGTCGATTTCATTGCGCATGGTGTACTGCCAATCTTCGATCGACAGCTCGCTGACCAATCCGAAACGTGCGGCGGAAGCATTGTTGTAGAGAATGTCGATGCGCCCGTGTTCAGCCACGGCGGCATCGATCCAGGCCTTGGCCTGTTCGTGATCGCCCAGGTCCACGGGTGCCGAGCCGTACAGGGTAAACCCCTCGGTCTGCATCAACGCTGCAGTCTCCTCGTGACCTTCGGCGTTGAAATCGCAACCGACCACAATCGCCCCTTCACGGGCAAAACGCAGCGCCGCAGCCCTGCCCTGGCCGCCGCCAGTACCGGTAATCAGCGCGACCTTGTCTGGTAATCGTCCCATTAGCACATCCTCACCTCAGTGGTTATCACGTTGCAGCTGACGCTCACGCCATCAAACAGCTTCGTCATCCGGGGTGATGGGTTCAAGCCAGATGGCCTCCGCTGGGCAGGCGGCCGCACCCTCACGCGCCTCCTCCTCCAACTCGGGCGGCACCCGGGCGTCGTCGAGGTACACCATGCCATCGGCATCAAGCTTGTACAGGCTGGGACAAATCGCAGCACACAAACCATAACCACAGCAGCGGCTTCGGTCGGCCACCGCTTTGAATTGCGCTTTTTCTGAACTCATTTTTTTCTCCTTTATCAGGTTCAGCCTCTGCAAATTATGAACACTTATTTATTTTATGTGCAATTAATTTTTAACGCGGATATGCTGAGACTCATCCGCTGTCGCTAGTCACTGCCTTGGCATCGAAACGGGTGAATCGCAGCAGGATGTTGAACACGGCTAGCTTCAGAGTGATTCAACAGTGGGTGCAACGCATGAAAATCGTTTGTCCGTTAGTCAGATAGCGGCGCTGGACAAAGGCGAATTTCTGATTTTATTCTGATTAAAAAACCAGATTCTGTTCAAAGAATCTGCTGGCGGTGGTCCACATCACCACTTGTAGCAGTGCTTGGCTCAACAAAACCTATAAGGAAGCCAACTTCATGCACCCGTCTAGAAACGAAGCGGCAATCGATCTGCGCGAATTCCGCCAAAGCTGGAAAATCCTGATTTTGTCGGTCGCCGGAGTGGCCATCAGCATCAACGCTGCTCTGCTCTATGGCTTCGGCACACTGGTGGTGCCGCTAGGCGATGCCTTTGGCTGGAGCAAAAGTGAACTGCAAGCCTGCATCACCTTTCTGTTTGGCGGCGCGGTGGTGTCATTGCAGTTGGTGGGTTGGTTCAACCTGCGCTACGGCATGAAGCGCGTGACGGTTATTTCCCTGCTGCTGTTGTCACTCGGCTACCTGGCGACCACGCAACTGACCCAATCGATCTGGTCGATGTACATCGCCTTTGCGCTACTGCCCATCGTTGGCATGGGCGCGCTGGCGGTGACCTGGACCCAACTGATAAGCCTTTGGTTCGACAGCAATCGCGGCCTGGCGCTGGCCATTGGTCTGTCCGGGACCGGCGTCACCGCCGCCACCATTCCTCGCCTGATGGCGTGGGGTATCGTGCAATGGGACTGGCGCGCGGCCTTCGTGATTCTCGCGCTGCTCAACCTGTTGGTGCTGCTGCCGCTGATCCTGCTGTGGTTCAAGCTACCCACTGTTGCAGGTCAGCGTGACGACGGTCATGCGCTGGAGCAATTGCCCGGCATGTCTTTTCGTGAAGGTATGGGCTCGCTGAAATTCTGGACCTGCAACCTGGCGCTCAGCCTGGTGATTTCTTCGATTGTCGGCATGGTCACCAGCACCGTGCCCATGCTGCAAGCCCGAGGTCTGTCCGCCGGGGACGCGGCCACCATCTTCAGCTGCTTTGGTATTTCGCTGATCTTCGGCCGCATGCTTATCGGCTATCTGCTCGATCGTCTGTGGCCGCCGATTGTGTCTGCGATCAGCCTGGTGCTGCCCGCCGTCGGTTGTTTCATCTACCTGAGCCCGACCACCGAATTTGCTCCGCTGATGCTGGCGGCGGTGCTGGTGGGATTCGGCGCCGGGGCGGAGTTCGATATTGCCGCATTCCTGATTGCCCGCTACTTCGGCTTGCGCGAATACGGCCGCCTGTTCGGTGTGCATCAGGGCCTGAATACCGTGGCCTCGGCGCTGGCGCCGCTGCTCTTCGCGTACATGCTGGCGCGCACTGGTTCGTATAACGCGATGCTGGTTTACAGCGCCGCCTGCTGCCTCATCGGTCCGCTGTTGCTACTGACCCTGGGGCGCGTACCGCACTTCAATGCGCAAACCATTCCCAGCCAATCCTGAGCCCCCCAACAAGAATCGGAGCAGAACATGCCCACATTGACGTTTATTGAACACAACGGCACCGCCCATCAGGTCAAAGGCGACATCGGCCAATCGGTGATGCAAGCCGCGACCTTCGCCTCGGTGCCGGGTATTTCTGCCGACTGCGGTGGTGCCTGCAGTTGCGCCACCTGCCATACCTATGTCGACGAGGCCTGGCTGGGCAAGGTGCAAGCGGCGGAAGGCATGGAGAACGACATGCTCGAGTACGCTTTCGAACGCCGTGACAGCAGCCGCTTGAGCTGTCAAATGATCATCAGCGAAGACATGGACGGCATGGTTCTGCACCTGCCGTCGTCGCAATTCTGAATGCGCTTGAAGGAGCTCCCATGACCCTCGCCTCAGTCGTTATCGTCGGTGCTGGCCAGGCCGGATTTCAGGTCGCTGCCTCCCTGCGTCAGGAAGGCTATGACGGGCGCATCACCCTGATCGGCGATGAGCCAGGCCTGCCCTACCAGCGCCCGCCATTGTCCAAGGCCTATCTGCTTGGCAAGATCCAGGCGACCAATCTGCTGTTTCGTCCTGCTGATTTCTACACCACCCAGCGCATTGAACTGCTGCATGACCAGGCGACCGCGATCGACCGCCTGAACCGACGCGTGGTGTTGGCCTCGGGTGCTGCCGTCAGTTACGACCACTTGGTGCTGGCTACCGGAGCCCACAACCGCCCCCTGCCGGTTCCCGGCGCAGAGCTGCCGCAAGTGTTCGGTATCAAAACCAAAGCCGATGCCGATGCCCTGGCGCCGCTGGCCAAAGAGGCGCGCAACGTGGTGGTGATTGGTGCCGGGTTTATCGGCCTTGAGTTCGCGGCGGTGGCCGCTGCCCTAGGGGCTAATGTGCACGTACTGGAGCTGGGCGAGCGCCCCATGGCCCGCGCCGTTTCGCGGGAGATGTCGGAGTTGTTTCGCCAGGCACATGAAGGCTGGGGTGTGCATTTTGACTTCCGCCAGGGCTTGAGCCGAATCGACGGCGACAACGGCAAGGTGTGCGCGGTGCAAACCGGTGACGGACGTGCGCTCCCTGCTGACCTGGTGGTGTTTGGTATCGGTGTGATTCCCAATGCGCAACTGGCGACTGAGGCCGGTCTGGACATCGAGAACGGCATCAAGGTGGACGCCAGTCTGCTGACCTCTGACCCACAAATTTCCGCAGTGGGGGATGTCGCCAGCTTCCCGTGCCTGCAAAACAATGAGTTACACACCCGCCTCGAGTCGGTGCAGAACGCCGTCGACCAGGCCCGCGCCGTGGCCGCACGATTGATGGGCAAACTGGCGCCCTATAGCGCCCTCCCCTGGTTCTGGACTGATCAAGGCAACTTGAAGCTGCAGATTGCCGGTCTCTCCCATGGCTATGACATTACCGTCGTGCTCGGTTCAGTCGAAGAACATCAAGCGTCAGTGCTGTGCTTTCGCGATGACCGTCTGGTGGCCGTGGAATCCTGCAATCGCATGGGCGATCACATGGCGGCGCGCAAGATTCTCGCCCGCGCACCCAAGCTGACGGCGGTCGAGGCCGCCGCTGACGGATTCGACCTGAAAGCCTGGGAAGCGGCCAACCGCGACTGAACACTGCGCTGATCTTTCACGCACGCTGCCGCGCCCGCCTCAGAGCTGACGCGGCATTTTTTTGCACAACGACTGGAGCGATGCAATGAACAAAGTCTGGTTTATTACCGGTGCGGCTCGAGGCTTGGGTGCCGCCATTGCCAAGGCCGCCTTGGCCGACGGTGACCGCGTGGTGGTCAGCGCCCGGCGTATCGAAGCGCTGGAAACTGTCTTCGCCGAGTACGGCGAACGTGTGCTGGCCGTGGCCCTGGATGTGACCGACGAAGCCCAGGCATTGGCAGCCGTAGAGACCGCCATGGCGCATTTCGGCCAAATCGATGTGCTGGTCAACAACGCCGGTTATGGCCAACTGGCGCCGTTTGAAGACAATTTCGCCAGCGACGCCGACCAGCAATTCGCGACCAACGTATTTGGTGTGTTCAACGTCTGCCGCACTGTGCTGCCCGTCATGCGTCAGCAACGCAGCGGCCGGGTGTTCAACGTGTCTTCAATGGGGGGCGTGGTCGGGATGGGCGGTGCGGCGCTGTACTGCGCGTCTAAATTTGCTGTGGAAGGTTTTTCCGAATCCCTGGCCCAGGAAGTAGCGCAGTTCGGCATCAAGGTCACGCTGGTGGAGCCCGGGGTTTTCCGTACCGACTTTCTCGACCCCAGCTCAGCAGTCTTCGGTAAACGTGGGCTGGAGGATTACGCCGCCTTCACCGCCAAAGTCAAAGGCGCGTCGGCCGCCTACAACCATCAGGAAAACGGCAACCCGGCGAAACTGGGCGAAGCGCTGGTGCACCTGGCCAACAGCGAACATCCACCGTTGCGTTATCTGGCGGGCTCCGACGCTTATCAGCAGGTCAGTGATAAGCTCAACAGGATGCTCGCGGAAATCGAGCAATGGCAGCAGTTGTCCCATTCCACCGATGGTGTCTAGGCGCCGACGCGCACAGCCTTTCTGACGAGGCTGTGCGCAACGATTACTGGTTGATGAAATAACGCACGGACAACTTTCCATCTTCGAACCGATACAACTCGATCGTTTCGATGCCACCTTCCTGCTCGCGAAAGGCGTTCAGGTGATGGCACGCCGCTTCATTGCCATTGACGATGCACTGGCGTACCTCGACGCGAACCCTGGTTTGCTGCTGCGCCCACATGCCTTCCAGCACCTGCCATGCATCAGCCTGCGGCTTGCCGACGTATTCTATACTCAAGCCGTTGGCCGAGACGCTGCGGTAGTGAGCGAAAAAGCCCTCCTTATCGCCCCGGTTCCAACAGTCGATCTGCCCGTGTAGAAAGTGCTCGATTGCGTATTTGTCCATGCTCATATCACGTTCATCCTCGGGTGGGTTCAGGCGTGTTGCCGTTGCGCAGTTTTTGCTGACGGGCGAGAAATGCCGGCTCCATCCTCAACCACAGCAGAATGGTCGGGCCGATAATGGCGCAGCAGAAACAGCACACCAGCACGGCGGAATAGCTGCCGTACAGGTCATAAAGATGGCCGAACAGCATGGGCACCAGACCGGACACAATGGTGATCAGGCACAGGTGCAGGCCAAAAATCCGCGCGTAGTCTTTCAAGCCGAAATAGCGCGCCATCAGGAATGCCGCTAGATCGAACTCAGCCCCGGCACTGGCGCCGATGCACAGGGTCGCCAGCACCAGCAACGGTGTGTTCTGCGCGCCGCCAAAGAGAAAGATCGCGCAGCCAAATGCGGGTAGCGCCAGGCTCACGGCGGCCACCACCGAAGGTGAATAGCGGTCCAGTAGATAACCCACCAACAAGCGTCCGCCGATGATGGAAATA
Organism: Pseudomonas sp. GW823-FHT02C02; assembly: GCF_058797635.1. NCBI lineage: Bacteria > Pseudomonadati > Pseudomonadota > Gammaproteobacteria > Pseudomonadales > Pseudomonadaceae > Pseudomonas > Pseudomonas sp. GW823-FHT02C02. Next base: position 43,199 of record NZ_JBXAJV010000009.1, read on the forward strand.
CCAAAGGTGCTGAAGATCTGGCTGGCTTGCTGCGCACTCAGGCCCTTGCTTTGCAGCATCGGCACCATGTTGGTGACCATGCCGACGGTCAACGACACCGACAATATCAACGCGACGTTAAAGCCCCAGTACATCCCTGAGCGCACTGCTTGTTTAAAGGACATGCCGGACAGCTCCGGAAGTTCCTTTTGCGTCGTCGTGTCAGGACTGGCGAGCAGCGCCGGCATGCGCAACCACATCAATGCCAAGGGCAGCGTAAACAGCAACGGCATCGCGCCCAATGCAATAAATCCGGCTTGCCAACCGTAGGCGGCAATCAGCCGCGACAACAAGGGTGGCAGAATCATCGCCATCAGCCCGGTGCCACACAGAATCACAGCCAACGCCAGTCCACGGTTACGCTCGAACCAGAGGTTGACCAATTGTGTCCAGGTGATCGCAATGGTCCCGGCACAGATGATGGGCATGCTGAAAAACGCCAGGTACAACCAGCCGATTGAACCCTGAATCCGCGTGATCGCAAAGTAACCGACGATCTGCAGCACAATCGAAACAATCGCCACCCGGCGCAGACCGAAACGACGGTACAGCCAGCCGACCAGTTGCGTGGAAATCGCCACCCCGGCGAAGAGAAAGGTGATGGAGGCTTGCAAGTCGCCACGGCTCCAACCGAACGCCTGCTCCAGTGGAATCACCAGTGTGCCGAAGGCGTACAGCAACGCAGCGGTAATGCTGGTGCAGATGCCAAACAGGCCTAGGACAACCACCCGCCAGCCGCGCTTGAACTCGGAAAAATCATTGCCAGCGTGGGCAGTGGTGCTGCTACTGCGTGTATCCGATGTCATGACCTGACTCCCATCGCGCACGTGCGACTTGATTAATGGCCCTTGAGGATTTCTTCGACTTTGGGCAGCGCGATCATGGTGGCGCCGCCATCCACCAGCAGCGAGGTGCCGGTGATATAGGAAGCCTCGTTGGAGGTCAGGAACAGGACGGCGTTGGCAATGTCGGCGGATTCGCCCAAACGCCCTACCGGGAAATGTGCGGCGAGTTTATGCGGCAGTTCATTGCCAAGGGTTTCGAGCATGTGGTCAGTGCCGATCAGTCCAGGCTCGACGACGTTGACCAGAATGTTCATGGCGCCGAATTCCACCGCCAGGCCACGGGCGAAGGCATTCATGAAGGCTTTGCTGGAACCATAGGCAATCAGTCGAGGGGTGTATTTACGGTTGGCTTCGCCGGACGAGATGAAAATCAGCCGGCCTTTGTCGACCGCTTTGGACAGGTATGGCGCGCTGTCCTTGGCCAGCCAGAACAGCGACTGAATATTGCTGCGAACGATGTGATCAAAGGTGTCATCGGCCATTTCGGCGATCAGCCCGTGGCTGGTATCGGCGGCGCAATGCACCACAATATCCAGACCACCAAAATGCTCTACACCACCTTGCACCATTGACTTGATCGCCTCGCGGTCGGCGATGTCGCCACCGACCAGACAGGCTTGCGCGCCCAGGGCCTTGATCTGGGCAATGGTTTCTTCGCCATATCGAGCGGTGCGTGCCGACACCACTACCTTGGCGCCCTCTCGGGCATAGGCCAGGGCAATGGCGCGGCCCATGCCTCGGCCGGCACCAGTGACCAGCACGACTTTGTCACGGAATTTCATCGTGATTCCTCATTGTTGTTATTAGAGAGGCTACTGATGCAGCGTATGCGCCGGATAATGATCGCAACCCGGCGCATCCGGCTGATTACAGGTCCTTGCCTGGAACGTTGCGGGCCGAGCCGTTACGCCGGTCCGATTCGCCCCAGCCCAGCCAGTGAGACGGCTCGCGGGTATCGCCCACCCGGCGCCAACGGCCTTCCTGCTGCGCCGTGATCGGGAAGCCGCCGACGAAGTCGATCATCTCGCCCTTCTCGTCCGGCAGGAACTCCCACGCTTCCTCGCCCTCAAGCACAATTTTCGCGGACTTGAGGAAGTAGCTGCCGTCCTTGTGCTCGGTGTGTCCTTCGATATCGGTGGTCACCCGCACTTCGCCTTTTTCATTGTTGAAAATGGCGTAACCCAAGTGGTCGTGACCGACCATGAAAGAACCGGTATCCCACGTGCCGTCTTTATAAACGGTGACGAAAGACCACCAGATCACATGCTTGTTGTTGTTCACCACCAGGTCTTTCTTGAAGTGGATGGCGCCGCCTTCAGCCATGTAAAACTGATCCAGTGCCATCGCGCCTTTGACTGGACGCCCTTCGCAGACGCCGGCGATGTCCCACAACTGCGAAACGTAGAAAGTGCCCCATTCCACGCCGGGTAAATACCACTGCAGTCCCGGACCGAGCAGACGTCCTTCGAGGTTAAACAGGCCTTCTTCTTTCCAGGTCAAGCGTTCGCTGCTGGCCGTTATTTCCCAAGCGTTACCGGCTTCACCCGGTTGGCTGGCCCAACGTGCGACATCGCCTTCCAGGCTGTGCACCGGCAACGGCGTCAGTGCCTGACGGGCCATTTTTTCGTGATCCATGCGCAGGTGAACGTTGTCGACATGGTTGTTCAGGTAGAAGAACTTGGTTGGATTCGGCGTGCCATTTGGCGCCATCAGCGAGCGGACGAAGGAATAGATATTGCCTTGCTCATCGCGCACCGATCCGAACGGCGAACTCTTGCTCAGGTGCAGGCCGAAGAAGCCGCGCTCTGATGACATCGACGCGCCGGTGACCTGGTGCGGCCCAACCAGTTGTTGGAAGCCGAAATCACCGCGTTCGGGGATGGTTTTAAACGTTCTCATAATGCCCTCTGTTGTTTTTGTTGAGGCAGGGAAACGGGATTGCGGCGTGGCTCAGTCCCAGATCACCGGGAGCGTGGACACGCCACGCAACTGCGCGCCGCCGATCTGCGGGACGGGTTGGCTCGGGTCGAGGCGCAAGTTAGGGAGGAGGTCGAGGATTGCGTTGACCGCGCAGCTGATCTCCACCTTGGCAACGAACTGACCGATGCACATGTGCGGGCCGAAGCCGAAACCGAAGGAGGGTTTGGGCTTGCGGTCAATGTCGAATTCATCGGGGTTTTCAAATGCGTCTTCGTCGCGGTTGGCAGACACCACCATGCACTGGACGAACGAACCCTTCGGGATTTTCACACCATGAAATTCCACTTCTTTGGCAGTTTCGCGCACTTTGAAAGTGGCCACCGGTTCAAATCGCGTGGTTTCATCCATCAGCTTGCCGATCAGCGAGCGGTCGGCCTTGACCCGGTCCAGTAACCCGGGTGTGGTGAGCAGCAAGGTCATCACCGAGCCGAACATGCGCGTGGTGGTTTCGCCGGCGGCCGGCAACAGTGAGCGAGTGAAGGTGATCACCTCGTGGTCATCCAGCGTGCGCCCTTCGTATTCCGCGCGCAGCAAACGACCGACCACATCATCGCCCTGGCTGCCCTCGGCACGACGTTGCACCACGACCTCGGCAAGCGCGTCGTACAGACCTTTGACGGCGATCCCGGCCTGTCGCCGCGCTTCGACCATTTTACTCGGGTCAATCTGGTTGCCGCCGACAATTGCCAAGGCCCAGGCCGCGTATTGCTTGTACTTGGAGGGTTCATCCGAGGGGAAGCCCATCAGGGCGTACATGACGCGAATCGGCAGCTCGAGACCGAACTTCATCAAGTCGGCCTTCTTCGCCGGCAACATCGGCAGGATGTACTCCTCACGGATGACCTGGTCGATCTGTGGGCGCCACTTGTTCACGGTCTCCGGCATGAACGCCGGTTGCAACAAGGCACGCACTTTGCGGTGCTCGTCACCGTCCATGGCCAGAATGATCAAACCATCGAAAAACGCTCCCAGTCCTTCGGCAATAAATCCACTGGTGTAAGTCGCACCATCGCGCAGAACCGTCATCACGTCCTGGTATTTGAACAAGGCGAAGGTCGGGCGAGTACCCTGCTGGGTGCCGGCATTGGTCGGGACGCCAAACTGGATGATGAAGTCGCCTTCATAGATGGGCGATTTCAACCGTTGCTCGCGGCACACCGCGTGAATATCCAGGTCGGTGCCACGATACATTTCCGACACGGCGGAGTATGCGGTTGCCAGCTCCAGCGCTGCGCTTTCGTTGCTCATCAGGATCTCCAGTCTTGTTTTTGTTCTTCTTGCATACCAAGATTGCCCGGCTGCCACCCCATGGTATGCGGTTGCCTCTACACCGGTGACCCGCTTCGTTTGACTCGGGGTCAAACGAAGCCCTCAGGGAAAATGCTTCAAGGTATGAATAGCCAGACCCATTCAGGCATAAGGAGTACAAGGTGGCGGTAAAGGCAGGCGAAGGTGGCGAACAGGGCAAACGCAATACGATGAATCGCCTGCTCGCGGCAGCGCGCGTGGAGTTCGCCAGAAAAGGCCTGGCCGGTGCGCGCGTGGAAGAAATTGCCCGGGAAGCCGGCGTCACCAAGCAACTGGTCTACCACTATTACAACTCCAAGGAAGGCCTGTTTGTAGCGGTACTGGATGAGTCTTCGGACAACATCATGTCCGAGCTGGTCAACCTCAATGTCGAAGAGCTTTCACCGCCAGTGGCGATGCGCGCCGTGCTCAACCATTTTTTTGACCAGTACCGTCTGGACCCCTTCCTCGGCAGCCTGGCGCTGGAAGGCATTCGCTACCATGACACCCACGAAACACCGCGTAACCACTTTCTGGAAATGGCACCGAAGCTGATTGCCAAGCTTGACGCGATACTGTTGCGCGGCGCCGCCAGTGGTGATTTTCGCGCCGGCATCAACCCGCGTTTGTTATTGGCCAGCGCTTCGTTGGTGACTACGGGCTGGTTTACCAATCGGTATTCGATGTCGGCACTTGCCGGGCTGGATACGGACTCCGAGCAAGGCATGGCTACGTGGCGGCAGTACTCGGCGGACTTTGTTCTGGCTAGCATTTCGCTGGGGGCCGATAGAACAGTCGACCTTGGTTGATTGTTGGGGATGACGCAGTTTTTTCAGGGGTACATATCCGTTTCTGCGGCGACGGCGGGTATTGGTTTCGCTTTTACAGCGACTCACTTTGAAAAGCCCAAAGTAAGCAAAGGCTCTTGCCCCACCACTTGGCACCTCGCCTAGGCTCGGTGTGCCCGAACGCAGGCATTGCTCCGCGGGTCGCCGCGATGGGCCATCCCTGGCCCAGCGCGGCTAAACCGGCATGCTTGCCGGTTTCCCCGCTGCGCAATGCCTGCGTTCGGCCAGCGTAGTTAACGGGGCGCCTCAGATCAAAATCAAAACCGAGGCGGCCTGACAGCCGACCTTGGCGTCAAGCGGGTGTGCTTCGCTGGTTTGATCGTGTACATGATTTGAATTGGCAATATGACCGTGTAGGAACCGGCTTGCTGGCGATAGCGGTGGGTCAATCAACCTGTTTATTGACTGGACAGCCGCTATCGCCAGCAAGCCGGCTCCTACAGGGATCGCGCACGACCAAAGAACCAGGTCGGCTATCAGGCCGCCTCGCACGATTTTGATCTGGCTTTTGATCTTCTTGCCCCCTCGAGAGGCCGAGCGCAGGTTCTGCGCAGTGGGCAACCCGGCAGGGATGCCGGGTTAGCCGCCCCCGGCCATGGATGGCCGATGGCGGCGGGCCCACGGAGCAGGACCGGAGCGAGGGCATGCCGAGCCACAGCGAGGCACCGAACGAAAGGGGCAAGAGCCCTTGGTTACTTGGGGCTTTTCCAAGTGACTCGCCGTAAGGGCGAAACCAATAGCGGTCGTTACCGCAGGAATGGATATGTACACCTGACTGCGCTTCAGTCAGCCTTTTTACGCAAATACTTACTCACCCGCTTGGCCGCCAACCGCCCGGCCATACCGTTTACCCCTCCGCCCGGATGAATGCCGGCACTCCCTAAATACAGTCCCGCCACCGGCAAGGTATCGCCGCCCAAACCGTACGCCGGTCGCATGGTGCTCGAGCGCATCGAGGTGGTGTCGATATGCACCACGCAGCCATTCACTGTGTTCAAGCGCGCAGTAAAATCCGGAGCCGCCTCGATGTGTCGGCCAATCACCTGCCCCTCGATCCCATCGATGTAGTCATATAGCTGTTCCTGCACTTGGTCGGCCACCCGGTCACGCAGCGCGTCCCAACCTTCATTGGGATTCACCGGCATTACCGGCGGATAGATGTACAACACATCTTGCCCGGCTGGCGCTTGTGACGGGTCGGCCGCACTCGGTGCGGCCACGGTGATATAGGGCAACTTCGGCACTTCACCACGGGCGCAGGCGGCGAAGTTTTCCAGCACGGCTTCTTCGGTACCGATCAGCATGACGGTTTTACGCAAATCCACGCCATCGCCGCGAATGGCAGCGAAACGTGGCACAGAAATCTGCCCACGCAAGGCAACATCTATCTTCAGTGGCCCCGAGCCTTTGCCGTTGGCAGGCGCCATGGCGATGCGGGTCAACAGGTGTTGGGGAATCTCGCCGGGGGTAACCATATCCAGCGCCGGCTTGGGGTGGCAGCCAGCAATGACTGCCCGTGCGGTGAACTGGCGACCATCCGCCAGTTTCACGCCTTTGATCAGACCGTCCCTTGCAACGATTTCACTGACGCTGGCCGACACCAGCACTTGCCCGCCCAGCTCTTCCAGTCGAGCCTTCATGGCATTGCTCAACTGCTGCATGCCACCCAATACCCGGCCCACGCCAAAACGATGGAGGAAACCGAGCAAGGCGTAATAGATGCCACCGCCATCGGCGCTGATGTCCCCCGCCAGGCCAGTGAGTGCGCACATTGCGGAAATGGTCACCGGGTGTTCGAAGCGCTCACGCGCCGCCTGCAATGCAGAGCCCGTCATCAGCGCCATCAATTCGGGTTTCAAGGCTTTGTGTTTGATCGCGGTGCCAAGCATTTTCAGCTTCACACCGAGGTTTGTTTTGGCCGGATCGACACGCATCATCGGCAACGCGATATCGAGGAACATGTCGATGACTTTCATGAACTGCAGAAACGCCTCGGCGTCCTTGCTGCTGAACCGGCGGATCTCAGCGGCGGTTTTCTCGCGATCGCGCCAGAAAATCAGAGATTGCCCATCCGGGTGCAGGTACACGTACCCCGGCGCAAGCTCTATCGATTTGAAACCGTGTCGATCAAGTCCCAACTCCGCTGGTACATGGGAATGCACGCGCATCGACATCATGTCCAGGGCACAGGGATGAACCAGATGCTGCGGCGCTTCCGGTATCAGGTAACCCGAGGAGGCCATTCCGCCAACCTTGTCCAATGCCTCCAGAACCAGCACTTTCTTGCCTTCCAAGCCCAGGTAGCAGCCAGCCGAAAGGCCATTGGTGCCACCGCCGACGATGATCACATCAAAATCCGTAGTGCTCGCATTTTGGTTCTGGTTCATCAATTAATTCCAAGTCGAAGTTCAACCACGGCGGCACACGGCGGCTATGGCGGCAAAGATCAGCCGCGGCGCACCGCACAGGGTGCGCCGGGCAAGGGTTACATGCCGGTGCGACCCATCTGCGCAAACAGCGCGCGCATCGCCACCAGGGAGGGGGTGTGGCTGCTGAAACCACCGTCGGCGACCAGCGTGGTGCCGGTGACGAAGGAGGATTCGTCACTGGCCAGGAACGCCACCACATCGGCAATCTGCCGAGGCGTGCCCAGCTCGGCGGTGCAGTGGTTGTCTCGCAGGATGTCGAGCAAGGGTTCAGGCATGGCGTGTTCCGAAGGCGCCAGGCCGATCTGCACGGCGTTGCCGCGAATGCCTTGTTTGCCGTATTGCGAGGCGACCATGCGCGGCAGCATCATCAGCCCCGCCTTCGAGGTGGCGTAGCCGGTCAGGGACATATCGCCCTGCATGCCCAGCCCCGAAGTGGCGAAGATAATCGAGCCCTTGCCGGTCTCCAGCATGACCGGTATCACATGCTTGGTGCACAGCACCGCGCCACGAAGGTTGACGGCGATGGCGCGGTCCCAGGCCTGCATGTCGAGATTGACGAAATCGCGGTCCAGCTGACGTTGCTCGGCGTTCAGGATCGCCGCGTTGTTGTGCAGAATGTCGATACGGCCAAAATGCTGTTTAACCTGAGCAACCATCGCCCGCACGGCGTCTTCCGAGGACACGTCAGTGGCGATCGCCAAGGCTTGATGACCCTCCGCGAGGAGTGATTGGGCCACGGCTGTGGCCCCCTCGAAATTGATATCGACCACCGCAATACTTGCACCATGCGACGCCAGCACCCGTGCGCACTCAGCGCCCAGGCCGCCACCGGAGCCGGTAATAATGGCCACTCGTCCTGCCAGTTTTCCTGTGCTCATGTTCTGTTCCTTATTGTTTTGGGTGGCGCTTTACTCGCCGGTAAACCGCGGTTCGCGCCGCTCGCTGAACGCCTGGGCCGCTTCGCGGGCATCCTTGGTCGGGGCCAGCAAGGCGAACAGATCAAGCTCCAGATCCAGGCCACGTTTGAGGTCCATGTCCAGTGCCGCCCGAGCCGCTTGTTTGACAAAAGCCGACGCGGTGGGTGGTTTGCTGGCGATGCGCTGAGCAAAGGCACGGACTTCGTCCAGCAGGCTGGCATTATCACTGGCCAAGCGACTGACCAGACCAATGCGCTGCGCTTGCTCGGCACCCACCCGGTCTCCGGTGAGCAACATGTCCAACGCCTGGCCCGGCGCGACCACTCGGGAAAGCCGTTGCGTACCACCGCCACCGGGAATCAGCCCCAGGCCGGTTTCCGGCAAGGCGAACACGGCATCGGGCGCGGCGAAGCGGATGTCACACGCCAGCACCAGTTCCAGCCCACCGCCCATGCAATAACCATGAATGGCAGCGATCACCGGTTTGCTGATGCCATCCAGCGCTTCGATCCAGCGCACCTGTTCCATGCGCTGGCGCACTTGCAGGCTCGATTCCGGGCCGCGGCGCTCCTTGATATCGGCCCCCGCACAAAAGCCCCGCTCCCCTTCCCCGCGAATCACGATCACGCGAATGTCCGGGTCTTGCTGCAGCAGCGCCAGTGCTTGCGGCACGCCCTGACGAATGTCGTCGTTGATGGCGTTGATCTGCCGGGGCCGGGTCAGTACCACCCAGCCCACCATGGCATCACGCTCAAGGCGCACCGCGTCGTTGATCAGCACGGGAGGCTGCGGTTTTTGCGCTGTGCTCATACAGGGCACTCCTCGAACTCGAAGACCTGGCCATTGAGTTCTTGTGGATCGATCTTGATCAACGCACGGCCACCGACGGCCTCCGAGGATTCGATCCACTGGAACCGCGTGCCGCGAGACCGCAGATCCTCAGCCTTGGCTGCCAGGTCGTTGACACCGATGCGGATGTAGTACGGACCCGGCCCCCAGTTATTGACGTAGTGGCCGGCGTCGGTGTTCCAGTAGGTCGCCTCGAGCACATCGAGGGTGGCACTGTTCGGCACGGTGAAACCCATTCGCGCACGGCGGTAACCTTCGCTGCCGATGTTCTCGACAGGCCCGCTCGGTTCCCAGTCAAGGTTGGTCGAGACCTTGCGCAGGGTTTCGTCGAGATCGCGCACCAGGAAGCCACGGGCAGTGACGCGGACCATGTCGCCAGGCTTGAGATCGCGCGGCTGCATCGGCGGTATCTGATAGGTTTCCGGCGGCATCTGCAAAGGCTCGGTCGGCATGATTTCAATGCACAAACCGCCATCCACAGTGGGTTGGTAATACGGTTGCTCGGGAGTAGCACCCAGCCATAAGCGGTCGAAGGGCATTTCCGGGGTGCGCTGCGCCATGCGGAACGGCAAGCGACGACGCATCAATTTGTCGACCAGCGAGTCGAACTTGTCCCCGTGCAGGGCCAGCACGATGGAGTGCGTGAGCATCGGCCGATGATGCCCCTGGAAATCCTTCAGGCTTTCCAGAAAGTCATGGAACAACGGATCACCGGGGTTCGGCCGGTCCAGGTGCCATTGCGGTTCGATGCGCGTGGGCGACACCGCCAGGGATTTGTGCACCCGCAGGAAATGCGCAATGTACGGGTGATTATCGAACGCCTGGCGCCAGCGTTCGTGTTTGTAGATGCCGAGCTTGTCGACCAACATTTCCGTCATGCCGTCCGGGTCCGGAACCATCATGTCGGCACTCATCAATAACTCGAACATTGTTCTCTCCTTGCAGTTGCCAGCCAGGTCTGTGCCCGGCTATTAGTCAGCGGACGCGCCGGGGTAAGGCGAGCTCAGTCAATTGGGGTGCAGGTGCGCCAGCCGCGGGTTTGCGCGGTTCCTGCTGGGCGCGCGCGTCCTCCAGATCGAGGGTCACGCCGGCCTTGGAGTTGCCTTTAGGGTTGAGCAGGTAGTGCGAGAGGGCCGGTATCAGCACCAGCGCACCGAGCATGTTCCACAGGAACATGAAGGTCAGCAGAATGCCCATGTCCGCCTGAAACTTGATCGGCGACCAGGCCCAGGTAATCACCCCGGCGGCCATGGTCAGGCCAACGAGTGCAACGACACGACCGGTGAAGTCAAGCGAGCGGCGATACGCAACCGCCAGGCTGCCACCGCGTTCCTGCACGGCCAGTTGCACACTGAGCAGATACAACGCGTAGTCGACCCCGACACCGACACCCACGGCGATGACCGGCAAGGTCGCCACTTTCAGGCCGATGCCCAACCAGACCATCAGCGCCTTGCAGATGATCGTGGTCATCAGCAAAGGAATCAGTGCCACCAACGTTGCGCGCCAACTGCGGAAGGTCAGCAGGCAGAGCAAGGCCGTAGCGCCATACACCGCCAGGTACATGGTGATGATGCCCTTCTCTACCTCGATGTTGGTGGCGGCTTCGATGCCGGCATTTCCTGCGGCCAAGAGGAATTCCACGGGCTGTTCAGCGCCAGCAGGACTGTTATTTTCCTTGGCAAACTCTTCTGAGACCTTCAAAACCCGGCTCAGGGTGTCCGCTTTGTGATCGGCCAGGTAGGCGATCAATGGAGTGACCGAGCACTGCTGGTTGGTGATCCCCGGAGCAGAAATCATCGCCGCATCCACCGCCGAGTTGGTGATCGCCTGGTCACGGCTGATGGTCAGCCATTTAGGGCTGCCTTCAGCCATGCCAGAGCTGATCATCCGCACGGTTTCGGCCAGCGACTGGGTCGTCTGTACACCGGGCGTCTGGCGCAGGCGCCAGGCCAGTTTGTCCATACTTTGCAGCGACTGGTACAGACGGCAGCTGTCTTCGTTGGTCTTCATGATGACCACAAACTGGTCACTGGAAAGTCCGTAGTGACTGGTGATGTAGGCATTGTCGAGGTTGTAGCGCGAATCCGCGCGCAACTCGGGCGCGCCGGGGTCCAGATCGCCCACCTTGAGGTGCATCATCACCACACTGCAACCCAAGGTCACCAGCAGCGACAAGGCGATGACCGCCGTGGCCCACGGACGTTCGGTGAAGCGGTCGAGACTGTGCCAGAGGTGCCCGAGCAAGCCCCGATTTTCTGCGCCCGCCTGATCTTTGGCGATGGCAATACGCGCGGCTTTCTTACTGACGCCCAGGTACGACAGCGCCACCGGAATCAGCAGTAGTTTAGTGAAAATCAGCACGGCGACACCGATGCTGGTGGTCAGGGCCAGGTCGCGGATCACCGGGATATCAATGATCACCAGCACGGCAAAACCGACGATATTGGTCAGGAGCGCCGTCAGGCCGGTGAGAAACAAACGGCGGAAGGTATAGCGCGCAGCGATGTATTTATGGGTGCCACGGCCAATGTCCTGAAGAATGCCGTTCATTTTTTGTGTGCCATGGGAAATCCCGATGGCAAAAATCAGGAACGGCACCAGGATCGAGTAAGGGTCCAGTTCGTAACCGAGGATTTGCATCAAACCCAGCAGCCACACCACCCCCGCCACCGCCACGCTCACCAGCAGCAACGTGCTGCGCAGGCAGCGGGTATAGAAATAGACGAACAACCCGGCGATCAGTACCGATGCGCCAAAGAACAGCATGACCGAATACAGGCCGTCGATCAGGTCGCCGACCAGCTTGCTGAAACCGACAATGTGGATGCCCACCTTGTCACTTTCCAGCGAGCGAATCTGCGCTTCCAGCTGCTTGGAAAAATCACCGTAATCCAGGGGTTGCCCGGTCTGCGGATTGGTATCGAGCAGCGGCGCGACGATCATGCTCGACTGACCGTCGTTGGCCACCAGGTTGCCAATGATCCCGGAGCGCATGATATTGCGGCGCAGGGCCTTGATTGACTTGTCGCTGCCGTCGTAATCCGATGGCATGACCGCACCGCCATCAATGCCCTCCTCCGTCACTTCTTTCCAGCGAACGATGGGCATCCACAGCGATTTCATCCAGGAGCGGTCGATTCCCGGAATCAGGTACAGGGTGTCGTTGACCTTTTGCAGCGCCAGCAGATAGTCGGCGTCGTAGATATCACCGGATTTGTTTTCCACCACTACGCGAATGCTGTTACCCAGGCCCGGTAACTGGTTTTTATAGGCCAGGTAATTCTTGATGTACGGGCTGGAGCTGGGAATCATTTTCTCGAAGCTGGCATTCACCTGAAGCCGTGTAGCAAAGAAGCCCAACACCACCGTGGCGAGCAAGCAGGCAACGACGACCACCATGCGATGACGGAAAATGACCCGTTCAAACCAGCCACCGGAGTTTTTGTCAAAGTCCTCCAGGTTGGCAATCACTGGCATCCCGCTGTTGAATTTTTGCTCGACCATTTTTTCTTTCTCGTAGGGGAATCGTGCCGACGGCGTTAGTTGGCCTGGGCGATATCGATGACCTTGGCGCCGCTGAAGCGCGTGACAAGCAGGCTCCCAGCCTGTTTGGTGGCACTGGCTGCATACACCTCGCCTACCCGCGCGTCTGCCAGCGGCGTGACCTGCAAACTCTGCCGGTCAACACTGACCAGTTGCCCACCCTGGCTCACGACGATCAAGGCATCACCCTGCTCGACGATGCTGACGAGGCTGCTATTGAGATTGGTTGCCACCGGCTGCCACTGCTGGCCGTCATCACGGCTGGCAAACAGATTGCCGCGCAGTCCGTACGCCAGCAGCAGACCGTCGAAGGCGCGCACGCCGAAGTACGTGCCTGTGTAGGGCGTATCGATTTTCACGAAACGTTGTTGCTGACCATCCAGGCGCAGCAGCAGACCCTGCTCACCGCCGATGTAAAAAGTGCCGGCCTGTTCCGCCAGGCCATACAGGTGCATGCGCCGATCGTTGTCACTGCGCTCGGTCCACGGTTGCCAGTTCTGGCCGTCGTCCGTGCTGTGCAACAACATGCCGAAGGCACCCACGGCAAACCCGCTGCCGTGCTCATCGAACATCACATCGAGAAAGGGTGCGGCCAACACGTCCGGCGTCGCCGAGGTACTGGCGGCCATCGCCACTTCCTTGAGCATCTGGGCGGCGACTTCATCGCCTTGTTCAGCGCGAGGGCCGTAGTAAGCGTTAAGCAAGGTCAACAGGCGGCGCCCGTCGAGTTGCACTTGCCAGCTTTCACCGCCGTCGGTGGTGTGCATGACCACCGCATCGTGACCGACGATCCAGCCATCACGCTCGCCGCGAAACCGTACTTGCACCAGATCGCTGGACACCGGGCTAGCGACCTGTTGCCAAGTGCGGCCTTCATCGGTGGAGCGCTGGATCAACCCGTGCAGGCCGACGCCGATCATCGTGTTGCCCGCCGTGGCGACCGACAGCAAGGGTGCGGGCAGGTGTTCATCGACCCGCTGCGCTGGCACGTCGAGCGAGTCGGCCGACAACGCGGCGGCGCTGTAGGCAGGCGTTGTCAGCAATGAGCTCGCGCCGACCGTCAACGCGACAGCCAGGAGCAGGCGCGAAGTAGAAAGAAGAAAAGAAGCAGGGCAAGGGCTAGTCATTATTTTTATTCCTTAACCATCCCGCGTGGCAAACTCACCTGTTCTGCCTGCCCGGCTTGATGCGCAAACCGGCAGGCAGGACAGGCGAAATCACATCAGCGCTGGGTGACCCGGGCCACAATGGCTTCAGGGTTCATGTCACGCTCGGAGAGTGGTTTGTCGATGAACTTGTAGCCGCCTTTCAAACCATCGTTGAGCAACGCGTACATGCCTTTGTTGAAGTCATACACGACGTTTTTCACGTTGTAGGGAATGTTTTTGTCGTAGAGCTGAACGCCGCTGAGGAAGATCGAGCGATACAACGCGCCGCTCTTGTCCCAGGCGTCATACAGGCCGACCCCGAAAGTATCTTCATCCAGGTAATAGGTGCGTTTGCTGTAGACGTGGCGCATGCCCGGCTTCAACGTCGCTTCCACGACCCACACCCGATGCAGCTCCCAACGCTCGTTCGCCGGGTTGGCGTGGTGCGGCATGAACTGATCTTCCTGCTTGCCGACGCCAAAGTAGAACTTGTAAGCGTTGTACGGGATGTACATTTCCTTGCGACCAACCAGCTTGTAGTCAAAGCGGTCCTGGCTGCCGGAGAACATTTGCAGTTCGTCGAACAGCGTCACACCGCCCTGGCTGGCCACGGGCGTATCGAATGCAAATTCCGGTGCCAGTTTTACCCGGCGCTGGCCTGGGGAATAACTGAACGAACGACGGGCCTTTGCCAACGGATCGAGGAAGTCAGTGAGCACCACCACTTCACCGGAGCGCCGGGCCGGATAGTCATTGCGCGAGAACACCCGGGCGTACATCAGTGGATCGCGATCCGCTTGAGTCACCTGGTAGTACGGGGTTTCTTCGAATGTCGCCTGTTCGGCGGTCTTGGTGATCGAGCCGTTGGCGTCGACTACCCAGCTGTTGGACGAAGACGTGGTCGAGTAGCCGGTGCCGATCTTGTAGCGCACCTGCTGGTTCCACATCACTTCGTTGCCGGTCTTCGGAATCGGAAACGGCAGGCCGCCACGGCAGGATGGATCAACGGCTAGGCCGTCTTTCTGGATCGTGCAGCTGCCGGCGTTACGCACGGTGGCATCGAGCACCGCTTTGGGATAGGCGGTGGTGCGATGGCTTGGGTAAATGTCGATGTAGTAAGTCGGGTATTTCTTGATCAGGGTTTTCTGCCCTTCGCTGAGCTTGTCCGCATACTTGTCGACATTTTTGGCGTCAATGCGAAACAGGGGTTTTTCATCCTTGAACGGATCAACCCAAAACCCGCTGTCGGGCTTGAAACCCGCTGGTGCGGTGGTCAGGCCGCCCTCGTAAGCGGGGATCGTGCCATCGGCGTTACCGGCCTGAATCGCTCCGAACTGCGTCAGGCTCTTACCCAGGTCCGAGGCGTCGCCAGCAGCGGCGGCTGTGAGGCTACAGGTCGCAAAACTCATCAGGACGGCAGTTAATGCAAGTGGACGTTTCATGAACACGTTCTCCGATTCTTGTTTGATTTATCAGAAGGAGGTCTTGAAGGTAAAAGCCAGCCAGCCGCGGTCTTCACCACCTACGTTACCGTTACCGGCGACGGTGCCATTGGCCAGGTTCTTCGGTTGGGCCGCTGTATCGGCATAACGCAGGCCGAATTCATACAACTGGGCATAAGTGAGTTTGACGCCAACGGAGTAAGACAGCGCACCTTCGCTGCCGCCACCGGCTGTTGGTGCGTTGCCATGCAGGCCGTAATTGACAGTGAGAGGTACATCCATGTCCCAGGAAGGGAAGATCGAGATGTATTGCGGAGTGTAGTTGACCGCGACCGCGTAATAATCTTTCGAGGAGCAGCCATCCGACTCACTGCCGGACCCGGCGATGCCTGGGGTTCTGGCGTTGGTGCAGGCGGCTTTTCCGACACCTTTATAGAGCTCTTCGTGTTCGGTCACGCGCTGCAAGTGGCTGTAGGCGAACTCACCGACGAGGGTCCCGTTGTTCGAAATGAAGTTACGCGGCACGCCGTAAACAGCGTTGGCAATAAAGTGAATGGTGTCGCCGCGCGGGCCTTCGTCGTCCAGCGCGCTGACGCCGGTGGCATTCAAGGCACCGTTCATGCGGTAGGACAGTTCAGAGCCGACCGCCACCGTGTTGAATACGCGAGCGAAACTGACACCCGCCAGCTTCACGCCTCGTGGGTAAACCACGCGATACGAGCCGAGTGCGGCTTTGACCTGCGGGGCCAGCCAAGGCTGGTAGTCGTCGAACTGGCGATAGTAGGCGCCGAACGTCGATTCGACTTCTTCAACGTTGAGTTTGGCCATCACACCCCAGTTTTTGCCATCGCGACCGAAGCGCGAATCCTGACGCTGCAACGTCGCTCCGTTAGCCGCCACT
The DNA here is from genome assembly GCF_058797635.1 of Pseudomonas sp. GW823-FHT02C02. Lineage (NCBI taxonomy): Bacteria > Pseudomonadati > Pseudomonadota > Gammaproteobacteria > Pseudomonadales > Pseudomonadaceae > Pseudomonas > Pseudomonas sp. GW823-FHT02C02. Next base: position 59,430 of record NZ_JBXAJV010000009.1, read on the forward strand.
GGAAGTTGGTCCGGCCCTTCAAACAATGGGTCGGCCGCGCCAAAATAGGTACCACCATAAGGAATGCGAGTGGGCTCCCATTCATAGAAGTATTGACCGGCAACAGAGAGGTGATCAGTGACCTGGGCCTTGGCCGAGATCTGCCCGACCGGCAGGAACACTTCCTTGGTTTCGATACCCGGACTGGTCGAGGCTTTCACACCATCGCTGGGTGCCTGGGAGTAGGAAACGGCGTGTGCGCCGAACAGCAAGCTCTCACCCCAGTAGTTGGTATGCCGACCGACTTTCAGGTTGACCGGTGTCTCGCCGATGTTGAAGTTGCGCCAGACGAAGGCATCGAGAATCTCTCCCGAAGGGCCGTTCATGTAGCGTTTCACTTCATCGCTGTAGCGGTTGTTGTGATAGCTGGTGGCGTAGCCGGGCACGTTACTTTTCACATCGTGATCGTTATATGCCTGGTCGAACCAGCCTGCACCACTGAGGCGTCCGCCCCACTCGTTGAGGTAGGAAAAGTCGAGTTCACTCAACACATCGAGACGATTTGTAACAATATCGCCTTTATCGAATTTGCCGTCGGACTCGTCGAAGTTCGGCGTGTTCATGATGCGACTGTCCTGACTGTCAGTCCGCATGCCCAGGTTGTAGCGGACTGTGTTGTCCCAGCGCAGGCGATAGTCGGGGTTCGGCAGATCGAACGAGAGCGCCATGACGCCTTGAGCGCCCCCAACCATCATCAGCGTAAGCGCACCTTGAGCCAGTACCAGCCGACTCTGCTTGGTCTTATGATTCATACACACTACCTTTTATTGTTATTTTCAGTCGCTATGTGCGTTCAAACGGTCCTTCCAGCGATTTGCGCAACCCCACAATATCGTTGAATGTCTCGCCTGGACAGTCCGCTCAAGAGGTCTGGCACGCATCCAGAACCGCTTTCCTCCTCAGCTGAAGTCACCGTAACGGATCGCAAAATAAAATTCCACATAAAGATTTCAATTCTCTATATAGAATTGTACACCCGTCAAAGTGAAGAATCGTTCCAGCAAAGGTGCTCCAACCGGTAAATACTGCACACAAAACTAATAAACGTTCAAATAAACTTTGACGCTATTCGGCTTTAGGCTTTCAATAGCCCTGTCATACCCACAGAACTCGTGGCGTTGCGCAGGAAAAACGGCAGTTGAACCGGCAGAAAAAAAACAAGAGGAGCCACCATGAATATTGATTTGAGGGCCAAGCGCGTGATCATCACAGGCGCTTCCCGAGGCATTGGTCTGGCCATCGCCCGGGCATTCGCCGCTGAAGGGGCACGGGTAGCGATATGCGCACGTAGCGAGGCAGACGTCCGCGAAGTCGGCGCGCAACTCGCGGAACACGCTCAGGCGGTGATTGCCCGGGCTGTCGACGTGACGGACAGTGAGGGGGTCAAGGCGTTTGTTGCTGAAGTTGCACACGCGTGGGGCGGGGTCGATGTATTGGTGAACAACGCCGGTCAAGGCCGTGGCGGCAACCTCGACACCCTGACCCCGGAAGTTATCCTCGAACATGCCAACATTCTGCAAATGGGGCATTTCCGCTTCGTCCAGGCGGTGGTGCCGTTCATGCGTGAACAGCGCTGGGGGCGGATCATCGAAATCAACGCCCTGGCCGGGGTGATTCCAACGCCCGACGGCATCCCTTCGGTGATTAACCGCGCATCGTGCATCGCCCTCTCCCGCTCGCTGGGCATGTCGCTGCCCAAGGACAATATCCTGGTCAACAGCCTGAACATGGGCTGGATCGATACCGGCCAGTGGGACCGTCATTACAAGGAAATGGGACCGGGCGTCAGTCGCGAGGAATTCGATGCCATGGTGATGAAGGTCGTACCGCTCGGCCGCTACGGTAAACCAGAAGACGTTGCCGGCATGGCACTGTTTCTCGCCAGCGAATATGCCAGTTTCATCAGCGCCGCCTCGATCGACATTGCCGGCGGCATGGGCGGACAGATCGCCTACTTCCCAACCCTTAAACGCGATTTTGCCGCGACGATCGCCGCACGTAACGCTGCCAGCGAATAACGCGATTACACATCGATAACCGCTCCGGTGCGCACTGCGCACTGCGCACCCTCAACGTTGGCGCACCCGTGATGAACTTGCTGTTCCCTGTTCTTGCCACACTGATCTGGGCCGCCAGTACCGTGGTCAATCGCCTGTCGGTTGGGGTGATTGACCCCGCCGCCATTTCCTTTTACCGCTGGCTGGTCGCGCTGCTGGTGTTGTCACCGGTGTTGTTGCCCAGGGTCTGGCGGTTGCGGCGGCAGATTCGGCCGCACCTGCCCAAGCTGTGGTTGCTGGGCTTGCTCGGCATGTCGCTGTACCAGTCGCTGGCGTATTTCGCTGCGCACACTGTCAGCGCCACTTCCATGGGTCTGATCCTGGCGACAATGCCCCTGCTCACCGTGCTGCTCGCCTTTCCCCTGCTCAATACCCGACCGACCGTGACGTTATTGGTCGGCGCTCTGGTGTCGTTTGCCGGGCTGACGTGGTTGCTGGCCGCAGGCAACCTGCCCTCGCTCTGGGCACACGGGGTTGGCCGAGGGGAATTGATGATGTTGCTGGCCTCGCTGTCGTACGCGTTGTACTGCGTGCTGGTCAAGCGCTGGCAGATTCCATTGCCGACCTGGGAAAGCCTTTACGTGCAAATAATCTGCGGCACTCTGCTGTTGGTGCCGCCCTTTTTGCTGGCCCCTTCGATAGCCCTGACAACCAGTAATGTCCCGCTGGTGTTGTTCGCGGGTCTGTTTGCCTCGGCGCTGGCACCCGGCTTATGGATGCGAGGCCTGCAAACCCTGGGGCCGGAAAAAACCGCCGTGCTGATGAACCTGGTCCCGTTATTTACCGCGGTGTTGGCGATTGTGTTGCTGGGGGAAACATTGCACCTGTACCACGCGGTCGGCGGCGGATTGATTTTGCTGGGGATTGGATTGGCGCAATGGAAACCCGCACGGGTCCTGACCGAAGCCGCTAAGTGACTGACTTGCCCGTGGTTTTGCATTATCGAGCGAGTCCACACTCTTGCTGGTTGGTCTCGCTCATTTTTCCAACAGGTGCTGGTAGGCTAGCGTCAGTGGCCGCGCATCCTGCCCAAGTAAAGGCGTCCGCCGAGGCTTACGACCATGGGTCAGCAAGCGTACGGTATCGAAGTCTTCTGCGGCGGCGAAGAAACGTTCCACCATCGGCATTCCCGCCTGCCCCCATTCATCCATGTTCGACATCCAGGTCTGCATCCCCCAAACCGGCCAACGCCGCAATTGCTCCCAGGCCGCATCCTGGTCGAGCACACCCTCGGCACCGAGGCTGATCAATTTGTCGCGGTAGATCGCCAGCAATCGCTGCGCATCGGCGCGACGCTCCGCCACGGTCAACGCACCCAGCATGAAGTACGCGACATCGCGCCATGGCCGGCCATACCGGGCGAGCTGCCAATCCAGCCAGATGCGCTGACCGTCGCTGCGTAAAAAACTATTGCCCTGATGTGAATCGCCATGGATCAGACAGCCGGGTGACGTCTGCTCCCGTTCGAAGGCTGCCAATTCGTCAAAGGCATGGCTGAATAACTCCGGTGTCTGGTACATCCACTTTGGCAACAGTCGGTGGTATTCCGGTTTGCGCAGATTGACCTTGATGTAGTTGTACATGCGCAGCAGGCCGTCGCTGTCCACCGGGTTGGCCATCGACACCGGCAGCCAGCCCTGGCCCCGTAGCTGCGGACTGTTCCAGGTGGCAGCATGCAAGGTCGCCAGTGATTCCAGCCCCCGAGCCACACCGTCCACGCCCAGGTGATCGGTGCTATGGCCAAATTGCCCCGCGGCCAGGCCGAGGTCTTCCATCATCACCACGCCTCGGCCGCCTCCATCGGCGTCCCAGTCGGTGAAATAGATTTCTGGCAGTGGCGCGTCGGGCCAGCCGCTCGCCAACTGATAAAAGCGCGCTTCCAGCTCACAGATATCGCCGCTCTCGAAACCTTCGGACCAATTCGACTTCAGGCACACGTGCGCAGGAATACCCGCGCGCTGACCGACCTCATTCAACTCAAGTCTGACGCGGAATTTGGTGGTGTGCCCGTTACGTACCTCCACCGCCGTCAACGCCAGCACCTCGATGCCTGGGTAGCGTGGCTGCAATAATTGCGTAAGCCAGGCGGCGTCGATCTCGCTCAGGTGTCGAGGCAGGCGTCCACTGCGCTGCGGGTAAGGCCGCCCCAGCGGACTATCCGTCACGGTGTCAGCACCCGACCAGCGTTGGCCGGCACCTTCAGCTTGAGCAGTTCAATCGCGTTACCGCTGCGAATCCTCTCGCGGTCTTCAGCAGACAAGCCGATGCCTTCGGTCAGATCGCCATGGTCATAGGCCCCGCCAAAGTTGGTGCCGTACAGCAGACGCTCCGCCCCCACCACCTCGGCAACACCGCGACGCAAGCCGGGCGCATGAACGTCGAGGTCGAAGTAAAAATTCTGCAGGTAATCCATCAACGGCCGCTGATTGCGCGAGTCCGGTGCCATGGCCCGATTCAGTTCGCTCAGGCGCCCCAACTGGAACACCGCCATGCCACCGGCGTGAGTGATGTAGGTTTTCAACGTCGGGAAAACATCCAGCGCGCCGCCGCAGATCAGGTACCAGAAGAACAGCGTTTCATCGACGCAGTCACCAACGATGGACGTGGTTTCGAACTTGTCGTCCGTGTGTTTTTCACCCCAGTAAATCGACTGGTTGAAGCCGTGCACCATGATCGGTACATCCAGCTGGGTGAGTTTTTCCCAGACGGGGAACAGGCGTTCGTCGTGAGCCTCCAGACCATTGAAGTTGGCCCCGCCGACGCACACACCCTTGGCGCCCAACTGAGTCACCGCGCGTTCGATTTCCTTGGCCGCATTCAGCGGATCCGCGAGGTTGGCGTGGCACCAGAAATCGAAGTGGTCGGGATCAGCCCGGCAAAATGCCGACAACTCGTCGTTGCAAATGCGTGCGTATTCATTAGCGAAATCACCCGCCCAATACATAAAGCAGTGAGACGGCGTCGACATCACCAGTTTGTCGACACCCCGCTCGGCCATCAGCTTGCGACGGCTGGCGTGGCTCATGCGCGCGAGGATATTGGCCTGCGCTTCGGCATCCGTCGCGGCTTTGGCCGGTTGCTTGGTGCCGAGGGAAAAATGCCCCACGGTCAGCCCCTGCACTTTCATGAATGGCCCCCAAAACTCGTGGCGGTTCAGCATGCCCTCAGTCAGCAAGTGGGCGTGGACATCAATCAGCATGGCGTTCTCCTTGTTGTAATTAGCCAGCAGACCGAACGACCCGCTCGCAGGGCATTCGGATCAATTTAAGGGATAACTGCACCTCTAATAATATAAACACATTTCCAATATGTGTTCATTTAAATATGAGTCGCAGGGCTGCCTTTTTATAAAATCCGGACAAAAAAAGCGGCCCTCTCAGGCCGCAAATGCGTGTCCACTCGATGAAATCAGCGTTGTGTCTCCTGTGAAACAATCGACTCAGGTTTCATATCGCGCTCCGATAATGGCGCATCGTGTACCCGATACCCGCCCTTGAGCCCATCGTTGAGCAATGACCACATGCCTTTGTTGAAGTCATAGCTGACGTTTTTCACCGTGTACGGCAGGTTTTTGTCGTACAGCTGCACGCCGCTCTGGAACAGTGCGCGATACATCACCCCGCCCTGGTCCCAGGCGTCATACAGGCCGGCACCAAAGGTGTCTTCGTCGAGGTAGTAAGTGCGCTTGCTGTAGACGTGGCGTTTACCCGGTTTCAGGGTCGCTTCCACCACCCACACCCGGTGCAGTTCCCAGCGCTCGCAAACCGGGTTGGCATGATGCGGCTTGAACTGTTCTTCCTGGCCGCAACTGAAGTAGAACTTGTAGGCGTTGTACGGAATGTACATCTCCTTGCGGCCCAATAGTTTGTAGTCGAAGCGGTCCTGGCTGCCGGAGAACATCTGCAATTCGTCGAACAGGTTCACACCGCCCTGGTTGGGCACTGGCGTGTCGTAGGCGAACTCCGGCGCCAACTTGATGCGGCGCATCCCTGGAGTGTAACTCCAGGCACGCCGTGGCTGGCTTTGCGGGTCGAGGTAGTCGGCGAGGATGATCAGTTGCCCGGCGCTGCGGGCCGGGTAACTGTCCAACGCCCAGGCGCGGTAATACAACTGCGGATCGCGATCGGCCTGCTGAGTCTGGTAGTACGGCGCCTCTTCCATGGTCGCGGACTCGGCGGTCTTGGTCACCGAACCCTGGGAATCGACTACCCAACTGTTGGACGATGCCGTGGTGGTGTACCCCGTGCCCTTGTAGCGCAGTTGCTGATTCCAGATGACCTCGTTGCCGTTTTGCGGCAGCGGGAACGGCAGCCCCCCTCGGCACGCCGGATCGACCGCGAGGTTGTCCTTGGTCGTGCGGCAGTTGCTGGCGTTGCGCAGCGAGGCATCGAGCAACGCTTGCGGGTACGCCGCGGTGCGGTGGGTGGGGTAAATATCCAGATAGTAGTCGGGGAATTTACTCAGCAGCATTTTTTGCCCGCCGCTCAAGCGGTCGGCGTACTGCTCCATGTTTTTCGAGTTGATCCGCAGCAGCGGTTTTTCATCCTTGAAGGGGTCGGCCCAGAATCCGCTGTCCGGCTTGAAGCCTGGCGGGCTCTGCGTCAGGCCACCCGTGTACGGGGGAATGCTGCCATCGGCATTACCCGCGATGATCGCGCCGAACGGCGTCACAGTTTTACCGATTTGTGCCACCTGGTCGGCCGGTGCCGCCCCCTGGCTGCAAGTAGCGATGCTCAACAGCGCCAATGCCCATGCAAATTGTCCTTTCATAAACAGGTACTCCGCTTCTTGGCTCTTTTAGATGGAGGTTTTGAAGGTAAAGGCCAGCCAGCCACGGTCGGTTCCGCCCACGGCGCCGTTCCCCCCGACGGTGTCCCCGGGGATATTTTTCGATTGGGCGTCCGTGTCGGAGTAACGCAAGCCAAATTCGTAACGTTGGGCATAGGTCAGTTGCACGCCCGCAGACCAGGTCAGCGCGCCTTCGTTACCGCCGCCGGCGCTGGCGGCGTTGCCCGACAGACCATAATTGACGGTCAGCGGTACGGTCATGTCCCAGGACGGGAATACCGACAGGTATTGCGGGGTGTAATTGACCGCGATGGCCGCGTAATCCCGGGTCGAACAGCCGTCGCGTTTGCCACCTGAGCCGGGCGTGCCCACTCGTGGATCGACGCAGTTACTGCTGTTCTCACCCAGATAAAGCTCTTCGTGCTCGGTCACTTTGCGCAGATGGCTGTAGGCGAACTCGCCCACCAGGGTGGCGTTGTTGGCGATAAAGTTACGCGGCACGCCGTACACGGCGTTGGCGACGAAGTGGAACGTATCGCCACGCGGCCCTTCGTTGTCGGAGGGGTCGACGCCGACCGCGTTCAAGGCACCGCCCTTGCGATACGAGATCTCGCTACCGATCGACACCGTGTCGAGCACAGTCGAAAGACTCAGGCCGACCAGTTTGACGCTGCGTGGGTATACCAGGCGGTAGCTGCCGGTGGCAGCCGAAATTTCTGGCGCCAGCCAGGGCTGGTAATCATCGAACTGGCGGTAGTACGCACCCAACGTCGATTGAATCGCTTCAACGTCGTACTTGGCCATCAGACCCCAGTTGGCGGAGTCGCGACCGTATTTCGATTTCTCCCGATTGAAGGAAAAACCCGGGGCTACCGGCAAGCGGTCCGGGCCTTCGAAAAACGGGTCCGCCGCGCCAAAGTAGGTGCCGCCGTACGGGATGCGCGTGTAGTCCCACTCGTAGAAATACTGCGCGGCCAGGGTCAGGTTATCGGTGGCCTGAGCCTTGACGGATATCTGTCCGATGGGCAAGAACACTTCCTTGGTTTCAATGCCAGGACTGGTCACCGCCTTGGCGCCATCGAGCGGCGCTTGCGAGTAGGAAATCGCATGGGCGCCGAACAGTAATCCTTCGCCCCAGAAGTTGGTATGGCGGCCAATCTTGACGTTCACCGATGCATCGCCCAGGCGAAAGTTCTTCCAGACGAAGGCGTCGAGTATTTCCCCCGAGGGGCCTTCGACGTAGCGCTTCACTTCCGAACTGTAATGATCGTTGTCATAGCTGGTCTGGAATCCGGCAACATGACTGCGCACATCGTTATCGTGGTACGCCTGGTCATACCAGCCGGCAGCGCTGAGCCGCGCTCCCCAGTCCTTGCGGTAGGCAAAATCGAGTTCGGTGAGCAAGTCGATACGGTTGGTGACGATGTCGCCCTTGTCGAACTTACCGTCGGATTCATCGTAGTTGGGGTTGTTCATGATGCGCCGGTCCTGGTCCTCCATGCGCATCCCCAGGTTGTAGCGCAGGGTGTTGTCCCAACGCAGGTGAAAGTCCGGGTTGGACAGTTCGATCGGTGCCGCCAACACCGCACCACCGAAACCCAACGCCATTTCCCCGACCGCCAGCAGTACCATCGCCCGCTGGGCTCGCATGCGCCCCTGTTTACTGATCTTTTTCATGCAAACCACCTTTTGTTTTTATTGTCAGTCGTTTTGTCTGCACCCCGGTCGCAGGGCTGCATGGCTAGCGCCCGATGGGGTAAATGATGGATTTTTCCTGGGTGAACTCTTTGAGCCAGTTCGGCCCGAATTCGCGGCCCAGGCCTGAACGCTTGAAGCCGCCAATCGGCGCATAAGGCAGGCTGCCGCTGCCGCCATTGAGGTACACGCTGCCCGCACGGATGCGTCTGGCCAGGGCGTAGGCGGTGGCGGCATCGGCCGAAGCCACGGCAGCGTTGAGGCCAAAGCGCGAATCATTGGCGATGGCCACGGCTTCGTCATCGCTGTCGAAACCGATCACCACCCCCACCGGCCCGAAGATTTCCTCTTGGGCAATCAGCATGTCGTTGCGCACGTCATCGAACAGGGTGATGTCGCTGAAGAAGCCCTGGCGCAGGTGCGCAGGTCGGCCACCACCACACACCAGCGCGGCCCCGGCATCGCGGCCGCTGGCGATGAAATGCTCGACCTTGGCGCGCTGCGACTCGCGGATCAGCGGGCCCATCATCACGCTGGGATCCGCCGGGTCACCGACCTTCCACTGCCCGGCAATGGCTTTGGCGCACTGCACGAATTGCTCGCGTACCGAGTGATGCACCACGAAGCGCGTCAGCAGCGCACAGCCCTGCCCCGCGTTGACCGCCAGCCCGGCAACGGCCCCCAAGGCGGTGGCCTGAATGTCGGCATCGGCGCGCACGATCAATGCCGATTTGCCGCCCAGTTCCAGATGCACGCGCTTCAGGGTCGGCGCTGCCTGACTCATGATGCTCATCCCCACCGTTTCCGAACCGGTGAACGAGACCATGTCCACACGCGGGTCGCTGCTCAGCAGGCTGCCCACTTCAATACCGCCGGTGACAATGTTGAGCACGCCTTTGGGCAAGCCGATTTCTTCAGCGATCTGACCAAACAACAGCGCCGAGTACGGGGTAAATGGCGAAGGTTTGAGCATCAGGGTGTTGCCGGCCAGCAAGGCGGGAAACACCTTGGCCAGATTGAGCAGAAACGGAAAGTTGTAGCCGGTGATACCGGCCACCACCCCAATCGCCTCACGCTCCACCGTGCCGCTGCCGAGGATCATCGGCCCGGTCGGGTTGAACGGATTGGGATTGGCCTGCACTGGAATCTGCAGGCTGTCGCCGTGCAGAGACTGCGCGATCGCGGTCAGCACATGGCCCAGCGGCATATCCACCTGCATGGCGTAAGTCACGCCTTGCGAGCAGCCGACTTCAGCGATGATCAGCGCGGCAATCTGCTCCCTTTTGGCCACCAAAGCGGCGTGCATCCGCCGCATGTACCCGGCTCGTTCGGTCATGCTCAACCACGGCCAGGGGCCGTTATCAAAGGCGTTGCGAGCGGCGGCAATGGCCGCGTCGGCGCTGTGCAGATCACCGCTCGGTGCATGACCGATGACCGCTTCGGTGGCGGGGTTGAGCACCGCTTCGCGCGGACCGTCGACACCCACCCACGCCCCATCGATGTACAGCTTGTCCAGCTGGGTAAAGGGAACACTCATGGTGTTGGATCTCCTGAGACTTTGCCGGTAATGATTTCTGCAGCGCGCATGGCAATGGCCATGGCCGGGGCATTGGTGTTGCCAGAAACCAGGCACGGCATCACCGAGGTGTCGACCACACGCAGGCCCTCGACGCCACGCACTCGCAGTTCAGGGTCGAGCACCGAGGCGCTGTCGGCACCCATGCGACAGGTTCCGGAAACGTGATAGGCGGTCTGGCCGAAGCGGCGGAACGCGGCAAGAATTTGCGCGTCGCTTTCAACCTTCGGCCCCGGTGTCAGCTCGCCGACAATGAATGGCTTGAGCACCGGCTGCGCAGCCAGACGGCGGAACCAGCGAAACAAGGCAATTGCGGAGGTGCGATCGATCTCGGCGCTCAAATAATTGGCGTTAATCCGGGGTGGAACCGTGGCGTCTGCCGATTGAATGCGCACCTCACCCTGGCTCTGTGGACGCAGGAAATAGCCGCCGATGGTCAGGCCGGGCTGCTTGTCGATTTCGACCTTGTTGCCGTCACCGTCCATGGAATAGAGGCTGACGCCAATTTGCGCGTCCGGTCGCTCCAGTTCGGGGCGGGTCTTGATAAAGCCGCCGGCCTCGTGGGCGGCGTGGGTCATCGGTCCTTTCTTGCGCAAAAAGTATTGGGCCACTGCACCGAGTAACCCAATCCCATGGAAGCAATGATTGAAGCTGCCACGGGTGACCCGGTACTGCATGGCCATGTACACGTGCTCACGCAGGTTGCGCCCGACCTCGGGGGCGTCGTGCAGCACACTGATACCCAGCGAGTTCAACAGTGCGGCGGGGCCGATGCCAGACAGTTGCAACAGCTTCGGCGATTCAATGGCACCGGCGCACAACAACACCTCGCGGCGCACTTCGAAGCGTCCCTTGCCGGCGCTGTTGTTGACCTGCACGGCACAGGCACGGTGCTTGCTGAACTCGATGCGTTGCACATCCGTGCCGGTCATTACCGTCAAATTCGGACGTGCGCGCACCGGGTCGAGAAAGGCCTTGGCGGCGCTGAATCGCTTGCCTTTCCAGGTGGTTTGCGGCTGATAGCCGAAGCCACCCTGAGTGACCGAGTCGATATGATTGGTGTCTTCAGTGCGCGCCACACCCAGCTCACCGGCCGCGCTGATGACGGCATCGCACAGGGCGTGGCCCGACGGGTGCACGGTGACTTTGAGCGGACCACCGACTCCGCGCCATTGGCTCTTGCCCAACTGGTGGTCTTCGAGGGCGACAAACTGCCGGCCCATGTCTTTCCAGCCCCAACCGGCGCAGCCTTGCGCTTCCCAATGGTCATAATCGGCGGGTGCTCCCCGTACGTAGACCATGCCGTTGACCGAACTGGAGCCACCAATCGTTTTGCCCTTGAGCCATTGCTCGTCGCTCATGCCCTCACCGCGTGCCGCCTTGTAGCTCCACACATGCGGATTGCCGGGGCTGAGCAGTTTGCCAATGCCACGGGGCATGGCAATCAACGGGCTGGTGTGATCCGGGCCGCTCTCGATCAGCAGCACCGAAACGGTCGAGTCGGCGGACAAGCGATTGGCCAAAACGCAGCCAGATGACCCCGCACCGATGATGATGTAGTCGTAGGTTTTGCTCATTGTTGTTCTTCTTTTGCGGGTTGCTGAAAGTCTTCCATCAACAGGGCGGCACTCACCGGGGTTCGTCGGATGTCTCGCGAACCTCGATCACCCGTTCCGGGCAGGCCCGGGCGCCCCGTTTCGCCAGCCCCTCTTCCCCAATCGGTACACTGAAGCCGCTGCTGGCGATGTAGCCGTTGTCACCGAGGGGATAGAGCGTGGGCGCGACGTTGTTGCAGCGGGCATGACCCACACAGCCGGATTGATTGATCAACACTTTCATGCGTTGGCCGCCTGTTTGTTCGAGGCGGTTGCCGTGGTGCCCGGCTGGTCCCATTGCAGGTGCAAGTCTTCCATGCCGAATACGCCGAAGGCGTTGAATTTGGGCGTGGTGTCGTCAGCGATGCGCAGGAGCGGCAGCCGTTGCAACCACAACTCCAGGGCAATCCGAAGTTCACGGCGCGCCAGGTGCGAGCCGACGCAACGGTGCACACCATAGGAAAACGCCATGTGCGGCGATGCACCGGCACTGCGCTGGAAGTCGACTTTGTCAGCCTCATCGAATACTTCGGGGTCGAGGTTGGCCAACTCGGTGCTGATCAGCACCATGTCGCCTTTCTTCATCATGACTTCGCCGATCTGCACGTCGCAGGTCACCGTGCGGCGCATATTGACGATCGAGTAAGAGCGCAGCAGCTCTTCCACCGCGTCGCCAATCAGTTCGGGGTTGGCCCGCAGTTGGGCTTGCTGCTCGGGATTGCGCGCCAGATGCCGGAAAAACAAACCCAGGCAAGAGGTCACCGTATCCAGGCCGGCAATGAAAATCAGGAAGTTGATGCCGAGCATTTCATCGTCGGTCAGCGGCCGGCCATCAATCTCGCTGGTCAGCAGATAGCTGGTGAAGTCATCACCGGGATTGGCACGCCGCTCGGCGATGTGGTTGCGGATCCAGTCGGTGATCGCCCGTGCGTTGTCGGTCACCGTTTGCAGGTCGACGCTTTTGATCAGTGTCTGCGTCCAGTGCTGGAACAATGGCCGGTCTTCCAGCGGCCAGCCCATGAGGGTCAAGAAGATCAACGTGGGAAACGGTTTGGCGAACGCTTCGTTGAAATCGCAACGACCGTCGGCTTGCACCTCATCTATCAATTGGTTGGCCAACTGGCGGATGTTCTGCTCCAGGGCCTCAACCTTTTTCGGCGTGAACAGCGGATTAAGCAATGCGCGGTATTTGGCGTGTTCAGGCGGATCGATTTCCAGTGGCGCCAGGCGCCAGCTTTCACCGAGCAACATCGCGTAGGGTGTAAGGCCGACGCTGCTGAAGGTTTGCGGGTCTTGCAGAATACGCCGCAGGTCCTCGGCACGCCGAGGTACCCAGGTGCCGGGTAAGAAGCTTAAACGTGGAATCCAAAAAATCGGCGGGGTTGTCCGGTGCAGTTCGGCGGCCCAGGCATAGGCGTTTTCGCCCTGGGCGGTGAGCTCCGCCCACAGATCGAAATCGCGGACAAGGTGCATGGGGATGTGCGCAGGAACAGGTGCAGGCGTTTCAGGACCGTTACTCATTATTGTTCTCCAGGTCTCTATCGGACTGGAGAAACGGTAAGGCCGCAGGCGCAAAGCCACAACGAACAGAAGCGCAAATCTGTACGGCATAAACGGAATTCATTAACACTTTCGTTGAAGATGTTCTAAAACTAATTCTGCTGGTGCCAAACATCCTCTGTCATTGTGTGCCGATCACCGCCGGGAAGCCCCTGTGCCCGACGTCATGAAACCAATAAAAAGCGCTGCCGAGGTTCAGAATGTTTCACTTAGCTTCCGTGCAAACAGCCGATAAAAACCACTCCAGCCAACGCCACGCCTTGCGTTCCCAACGCACCCGGGAACTGCTGCTGGACCACATGTATCGCCTGGCGCTGGAAAAGGGCTACGAGGGGATCACCGTCCAGCAATTACTGGACAGTACGGGGGTGGCGCGCTCCACCTTCTACGCGCACTTTCGCGACAAGGAGGATCTGATCGTTGCCGGGTACGAAGCCATTGGCATCCCCTCGACCAAGGTCACCGAAGTCGATGGCGACCGCCGTGTCCTGCTGGATGTTTCGGCCTGGCTGTTCAGCGCCACCGAACGCCATGCGGCACTGACGACGGCGTTTTTCAGCGGCCCGGGACAAAACGTGATTCTCGCGCACCTGGAAAATATCCTGATCATCCAGGTCCGGGAGCATTATCGGAAACAGGGGCTGTACCAAGTCGATCAACTACGCGGCGAAGCCGCCGTGCGCTGTTTCGTCGGTGCCCTGGTGGGGCTGTGGCTGTGGTGGGTGCGTCACGATTATCCGAACCCGGCAAGGGAAATGACCGAAACCTTCGACAGCCTGATGAACAACGGCACCTGGCCGCCTGAGAACAGCGTGCGCCAGTAGCGACGCTAGGAGGCACAGGCCATGATCAGAAACTGCCGAAATGCCTGCGCCGGCGCCGACAAACAGTTCTCCGGCAGCCAGATCAGCCCCAGTTCCATGGGTGGAATCACGTCCACCAACGGACGGATTTCAATCTTTTTGCCTTCCAGGGACCAGGCCCGGTACAGCATGTCCGAGAGAATGGTCACGCCGAATCCATGCCCCACCAGCCCGCGCAATGCCTCCATGGATGAGGTGCGAAAAGCCACCTTGGGTGCCAGTCCGCGGGATTCCCAATAGCGCAAGGTCGAGGTCTCCCCCTCATCGACCGTAGCAAGGATATAGGCATGCTCGGCGACGTCTTCAAGATTGATCGAAGTGGCGGACATCAAAGGGTGCTGACTAGCTAACCAGAGCTGGCGGCGCGAACGAATCAGCACATGGTGAGCAAAACCGTGCAGGTTCTGCGTATTGGAGACAATCGCCAGCCCGAGATCGAGATCGCCATTGCTCAGGGCTTCTTCGATGCTCTGGCGGTCCATGTCGATCAGGTCGATCTCGACCTGAGGGTAGCTGCGTTTGAAGCGTGCCAGCAGCGCGGGCAGAAAATAGCCCAGCACAGTGTAGGAGGCGCCTACCCGCACGGTGCCCTGCATCGCATGGCCGAGGAACAGCGGTTCACTGAGCGCATCCTGCAGGGTGTCGAGAATGTGGCGGGCATGCTGGGAAAACTTGTTGCCTTCAGCGGTCAGTGTCACGCCATGGGGCATGCGGTCGAACAGGCTGACGCCCATGGACTGTTCCAGATGCAACACCGCCGCCGTAATCGCCGACTGCGATACATGCGCCTTCAGCGCCGCCTGGGAAAACTGGCCTGCGTCGGCGGCGGCAACGAAATAGCGCAGTTGACGCATCGAAATATCTTTGCCTTTTGTCATCTGATTTTCCGATACCTGGCGCCTGAATATATGAAACAGCTTGGTCCTCACGCTGGTTACACTCGAGACCGGGTAGCTGCCCTGACGTATCGTTATCCTTCGAATTTCAGCGCCAATAATAAAAATGGCTGAAGGTTGAAAAATGAACGCGATCCACTACAGCGAGTACGACTGTGAAGCGTCGGGCAATTTCCTGACTGAAGCTTCATTGGCCAGACAAGGCTTCGACATCCGGGTTGAACATGCGCAATGGTCCAACACCGGCACAGCCTTGATCGAAACCGGCGACAGTTGCCTGATACGCCTGATGCTGCCTGCCAGTTCGCAGATCAAGCCTAACTGCGGCGGTTTTTCCAGCCACGGCGCGCCTCAATTCCAGCCTCTGGGCAAGCTGTTGTTCATTCCCCATGGCACCGAATTCCACCTGCGCCACGATGCCGGTGAGCAAAAGGCCCTGGTGTGTCTGTTCGATCCCTCATCACTCGGCGTCCTCGGCAGCTATCGCTGGAACTGGCAGGACAACGTCAGCGCAGCCATGCTCAATCTGCAAAGCGGTTACCTGCACGCCTCGTTGCAACGGCTGGCCGAAGAAGTCGCCAACCCCGGCTTTGCCAGCGAACTGCACACCGAGTGCCTGCTCACCAGTATTGCCCTGGACCTGCGCCGCGAATTTATCGATGCGCCCGACGAGGCAATCAGTGCCTCACACAACGTAGAAAAACTCAGCCCTCGTCAACTCAACATCCTGCGTGAACTGCTCGACAGCGCCAGTGATGAAGGCCGCTCTCTCAGCCACCTGGCGCGGGCCTGCGAGCTGCCGTTGCGGACACTGTCCAGTCGCTGCAAAAACACCACCGGCATGACCTTGCGCCAGTACGCCGCGCATACCCGATTGCAAAAAGCCGTGGCGCTGTTGGCTGACCCACGGTTGCTGATCAAACAGGTGGCCTATCAGGCCGGCTTCAACAACGCCGCCGCTTTCAGTGCGGCCTTCCGTAAAGAACTCGGCGTCACACCCGAGGAATTTCGCCATCAGCGCCAACGCTGACACTGAACCTGTGGCGAGGGAGCTTGCTCCCTCGCCACGGACCGATCTTCTAATACAGGCCTTAACGACGAATCGTGGCGGTGATTTTGGCGTGTGGCCCATTGACCTGCGCGGCCCAGGCTTCAGCCGCCTGATCGAGGGTGAAATCCAGGTAATCCACCTGTATCTGCTGCTCTTTGGCGATTTTCAGCAGACGCAGCCAGATCTGTTCACGGTCTGCAGGCGGGCGCTGGCCAGTGCCAATGCACGACAAGTTGCGAAACAACAGATCGGCAATATCCAGATTGAGCTGACGACCGGCGCCCGTGCCAATGGTCATGATCCGTGCTCCCCAATTGGTGGCTTTCAGGGACGTCAACATTGGTTGACCGCAAACGAGGTCGAGCACCACATCAAATCCGCCATCAGCTGCATCCTTGAGGGCAGCGACATCATCGCTGCCACCCAAAGTCACCACTTCATCGGCAAGGCCTCGCGATTTCAACCGGCCCAGTGCTTCAGCGGACCGCGCAGCACCGACCACCTTGCCCGCACCCAGACCGCGCGCCAGTTGCAGGGCGATCTGGCCGAGAGTGCCGGTGGCGCCCAAGATCAGCACCTTCTCACCCTTCTGAATCGCGGCTTTTTCCAGGGGCACGATGGCGCCGGTCGCAGCGATGCCCATGCTGATCGCGGTTTTATCGTCCACGTCGTCCGGCACATTCCATACTTCGGCTTGCGGCACCAGGGTGCGCTCTGCCCAGGCACCAAACGGCAACACCGAGCGCTCGCCGAAATACACCCGACGGCCATCCGGCGCACGGCCGACGCCTTCGCCGCGAATGACACAGGGATATTCAACACCCAGGCGGTAGGCGCCGAGTACATCCCAGCCCCCAAGGCCAGCAGTATCGACATCGATCAGCACCGAGCCGTCTTGCGGCTGCGGATCACGAAACTCGCCCACTACCGGCGGCGCATTGCGCTCGGAAATGATTGCTGCACGCATGGCATTCTCCTTGTCTGTTTTATTGTCAGGCTGCACTTGAAGCAATAATTGAACATTAATCTATTATTTGTCCATATTTACTTCGACAGCCTACTCAATTGGCCGCTAACGGCTCGGACCGATATCGCGGATACCCACCCAACGTCAGCAACAGCAAAGGGCCGACGACAAAGCAGATAAAACTGAACAACAGCATGGCCGAGTAGCCACCGGTGAGCTTGAACAAACCGGCGAACAGTAAAGGCGAGATCGCCGCTCCTGCGGTAATCAAACCCAGGTGCGCGCCGAACAACCGGCCGTAGTCGCGCATACCGAAGTAACGGGCAATCAGGAAGGCCGCGATATCGAACTCGGCACCGGCACCCACGCCGACCAGCAACGTGGCGAGGGTGTACATCGCAATACTGGAATCCCCATAGGCAAAAATGCCGCAGGCAAGTGCCGGCACCAGCAGCGCCACAGAGGCAACACCGGGCGCCCACAACCGGTCAATCAGGTAGCCCACCAATAGTCGGCCAAGGATCAGCGACACGCCGAAGCTGGCGAAAATCTGACTGGCCTGCAGGGCGCTCAGGCCACGGTCCTGCAGCAACGGCACAATGTTGGTGACCATGCCCACCACGCACGACACCACCAACGTCATCGACAGGTTGCACACCCAGAACCGCCATGAGCGCAGCGCCTCGCGCAGCAGTAGCCCGCCGGTTTGTTCACTGGTGGCGTGGAGTTGCGTCGAGTTTTGGCTGACATCGGTGGTAGGCAACAGCCATCGTAAAGCCAAGGGCAACGCCAGCAGTACCGGCAATACGCCCAGCGCGAGGAAACCCGCCTGCCAATTCCAGCGGCTGATCGCCCAGGCGGTGATCAACGGCAGCATGATGGCAGCCAGTCCGGAGCCACTGAGAATGATCGCCAAGGCCAGGCCACGGTTTTCCTCGAACCACAAGTTCACCAGGTGCGACCAAGTCACCTGCAACGTCCCCAACCCGGCCAACGGCACCAGGAAAAATCCGAGGTAAAGCGTCCATATCGAGCCATTGATACAGGTCAGGGTGAAAACGCTCAGGGACAACGCCAGCAGTGACAGCAACGTGACCCGGCGTAAGCCGTAGCGTGAGTTGAGCCAGCCGGCCAATTGCGACGCGACGATGGTGCCCAGCGACAATGCGGTGATCGCCGCCTGCAACTCCGCCCTGCCCCAGCCCATGGCCTGCTCCAGCGGAATCACCATAGAACTGAAGCTGTACAGCAGCAACGAACTGGAACTGGTGGCAACGCCGACCAACGCCAGAATCAGCACTCGCCAGCCGCGTTTGAATTCTGCGTTATCAAATCCTTTCATGGTGGGTGACCTCAGTTATTTCCGATAAACACAGCCGCTTCCGCGCTCTTGCTCAGCACCTGGGCACGGCGTGCCGGGCCAGGTGCTTTCAAGACCTCGACAAGGGTATCTTCGGGGTGAATCAGCGTCGGACCATTACCCAGTTGTTCAAGCGCCATAAGCGCGAGGTCTTCTGCTTTGGGCAAGGTCATGGTCAGGGCGTCGGCAATGTTCAGTTTGACCATGGCAGCGCGCATGGTCGGTGTGTCGACAGTGCCGATGAGCAGGTTGAGCACATCGACGCCACGGTCTTTCCACTCGGCCCATAGCGATTCACCGAGGTTAAGGGCAAAGCCCTTGGTCGCGGTGTACATCGCCAGTTTGCGAATTCCCCCCAAGGCTGCCTGTGAACCCACCAACAGCAAGCCGCCCTGCCCGCGCTCCAGCATTGCAGCGCCAAAGGCGTGGCTGCATTGCATCACCGTCAAGCAATTGAGGCGCAGTAAGGCGCCCCAGCCCTCGACCGAGGTATCGAGAAAGCGCGTGATGTAAGGGTCGCCGCCCGCGTTGTAGATAAACAGACCGATTTGGCGTTCACCGACAGCTGCGAGCAAGCGCTCACAGGCATCGGGCTGAGAAAGATCCTGGATCACCACCAGCACCTCGATGGCGTAACGTTGCTCCAATTCGCTTTTCAGTTGCGCCAGGGCGTCGCCACGGCGCGCCACCAGCACGCAGCTGAGGCCACGCTCGGCGAGGGCGTGGGCAAACGCCGCGCCCACGCCATGGGAGGCTCCGGCAATCACCGCCCACGGGCCATACCGATGCTGGAACGCATTATCAGGGACAGACATAAACACTCCGAAAACGAAGGCCCGGCGACCAGCCACCGGGCGAGAAAGGTTTCACCCTGTCAGGCGACGGGTGGCAGGTCGATGTGGCTGGCGGAGGCGCCAATGGCGGTGCTGCCGTAAACCAGCACGCGCCGCTCGATGTGCGCCATGAACAGGCGCAGCAAGGGTTCGTCGTATTCGGGCCCCGCGCTTTTGACGAAGGCTTCCAGCGCTGCATCAATCTCGCTGTAATCATTGAAGGTGCGGTCCAGCAGGACTTGCGCCTCCTGCTGCTCCAACTCGCGCAAATGCAATTCCATGGCATCGCCACGGCCCAGGTACTCCACCAGTTTGCTCACGGCGCGCAGCTTGGTTTTCTGGAAGTCACTGCCGACCTCCACCTGCGCCAAGGCATCGGCGAGCATGGTCAGCAACTGTGCATTCGGGCCGCTGCTGACTATCTCCAGTGTTGGCGTTTGCAGCGGCACCCCCATGGCTTCGGCCAGCGCGTGCACCACCACCCGGCGCAGGGCGATGTCGAACTCGGTGTAGGTGTCGTGGGGGTCGCCCGGTTGTGGCGTGGCCACCGATGCCGAGAACTGCATGGTGCTGACGGTGGCAAACAGCGCGGTGTGGTAACGCACGACATCGGGGTCCGCCGGCTCGCCGGTCACTTGCTGATAGTAGCGATACAGGTCCGCGAAACTGTCTCCGAGCGGCTCGTAATTGTCGCGCATCCGCGCCGACGCCAGGTCAGCCAACGGATCACCAATCATGGCGAATTCAAAATCGTAGAGGCCCTTCACCTGTCCGTTCTCGAACAGGTATTGCCCAGAATCGTACTGCACGAAAGCAGGCCGGGTACGGTGCTGCGGCACATTGCGGCGCAACCAGCCGAGGGCGAATTCGGCCAGAGGCTGAGGCCTGGTTTTATTGCGCGCATACAGCGGGTAATAAGCTTCCAGACCTGCAAGGGTAATGCCCTCGGCACTGGTCGGCAGATGAATGCCCTGTTCAATGAAGGGTTGCAACGGCAGTTGGTGCATGCGCGCCATGGCGTCGACCCACTGACGTGCGACGGCATGGCGCTCGGTATCAGTGTTCGCCGTGCTGACATCACGACTCCCCGGCACCAACTCCATCAAGATGGCTTGCGGGTCTTCGCAGAAGCCGTAGATACGCGGCACCGGTACGCCCTGCTGACCAAGCAAGGTGAGAATATCCGCCTCCCGACGCAGCTCCGGGAATGGACTGACATCACCACCTCGCTCGCCACGAATATGCAATTGGAGGGTTTCGCCATCGCGTTGCAGTTCAAGGTTCCACGCCGGACGCCAGCGCAGCAGACGTTGCATCGCCGTGATGTTCCCACCCAGCAGCCCTTCGACAAAGTTGCGCAGCTTTTCTTCGACCGGATCAACAGTCGCATTTATTGTTGTTGGCATACGGGGTCTTCCTCAGGCGCTGATGTCCAGCGCCGCTCTTAATGGGTGCTGGTGCTACCAGCGTTCGGCCCGCCTACCTGCTCCAGCGGCACGCCCTTTTTCTTCGCCAGATCGGCAGTGTCCAGGTACTCGCGCCACGCACAGATCAGGCCGTGTTCGTCCAGCTCATACACCGCCACCATTGAGTGCGGCATGGGTACGCCATTGCTGACGCAATAATCGTCGCGTTCGGTCATCACCACGCGCTCCGAAGAGACGATGTGACGCGTGGTACAGCGGTTGTGTGTGACATAACTCATCTGCCGCTCGATTTCGCGGCGCAACGCATCTCGCCCACGAATCACCGGGCCACCGGGTACCCACAGTTGCCAGACGGCGTCGTCTGCGAAGGTGGCCATGATGCGTTCGAGGTCCGGCCGGTTGCCATCGCTGCCGTCGCCCCAGGCGGCGAGCATGTCGAGGATGAAGCGTTCCTGTTCGAGTGCCATAAAACGGGCTCCAGTGCAGTGAATGGATCGGGATCAGACCGAGGCCTGGGGCAACAGGAAATTGCGCACCACCGGCACCATCGGCGTGCCGCAACTCATGCCGCCGTCCACGCGCATCAGCGTGCCGTTGACGTAGGCGGCGTCATCGCTGGCGAGGAAAGCGGCCATGGCCGCGATGTCCTCCGGCTCGCCCAGTTGCGGCACGTTTTGCAGGTCGAGAAAGGCCGCCTTCATCGCCTCGTTAGCCCAGCTTTCCATGGCCGGCGTGCGAATCACCCCCGGCAAAATCCCGTTGCAACGAATGCCGCGTTTACCAAAGGTGGCGGCAATGCTTTGCACGTACCAGTTGAGTGCGGCCTTGGAGGCGCCGTAGCTGAACTGAGAAATTTCCCCGGCAATCGAGCTGGTGGACGAGGTGAACAGAATCGAACCGCTGCCCTGGGCCAGCATGTGCGGCAAGGCGTACTTGCACGCCAACACACCGCCCAGCACATTGACCCGCATGCAGTTGTGGAACAGCTCGGTGTTGAAGTTGATGAAGTCGATATCGCGGGTGGTGGCCGGGTTTCTGTACACGGCGTTATTGAACAACACATCGATACGCCCGAAGGTCTCGACGGTCTGCTCGACCATCTGCCGCAAAGCGTCTTCATCGCCGACATCCACTTGCATGGCCAGTGCCCTGGTGCCGATTTCAGTCGCCACGGCCTGCGCCGATTCGGCGAAAAGGTCGGTGACCACCACCTTGGCGCCCTCCCGGGCAAAACGCAGGGCCGAGGCGCGGCCGATGCCACTGCCGGCGCCGGTGATCACGCAGACCTTGCCTTCTAAACGTTGCAGTATCTCGCTCATAAAAGGGTCTCGGGACGGAAAAAAAACGGCGCCCGTGGCGAGCGCCGAAAAGGAGCATGCGGTCAGCGGGTCTGGCCACCGGCGATGGTCTGCGGATTGGCTTCACGCTCAGCGACCGGTTCCTGCCGGTAGCGCGTCGGGCCGTTGCCGAACATGCCGTATTGGTCACGGGTGAAGTCGTACAACGAGTAGGAATCCTGTTGCGGATTATTGGGAATGCCGTACGCCTCGATGTTGTATTGCGAGCCGGTACGGAACAGCGCGCCGCTGTCGTCCCAGGCGTCGTAGACCGCAGCGCCGAAGGTGTCTTCGTCGATGTAGTAGCGACGTTTTTTCTGCGCATGACGTACGCCGTCCTTGCGCGTCGCTTCCACCACCCAGACACGGTGCAGCTCCCAGCGCTCACACGCGGGGTTGATGTGTTTTGGCATGAGTTTCTTGTCCATGTCGCAACCCCATTTCAGCGTGTAGTTGCTGTAGGGGATGAACATTTCCTTCTTGCCCACCAGTTTCCAGTCGAAGCGGTCCATCTTTCCGGAAAACAGGAAGATTTCGTCGTAGAACGCCACCCCGCCGAACGCCGAGTTGGGGGTGTCGTAGTTGAATTCCGGGGCCTTGCGGACGCGGCGCTGACCGGTGCTGTAGCTCCAGGCGTAGCGGGAGTCGGCGACCGGGTCGAGATAATCCCAATACCCGGATGCCTGCCCGGCCGTACGGGCCGGCGCGACGATGCGCGACCAGATGCGCTGGGCGATTTTCGGATCACGCCCGGGAACATCCATCTGGTAGAAAGGTTTTTCGCCGGTGGACCGGTTGGTGTTGGTCAGCGTCGCGTGGCCCTCGTTGACCACATAGGCACTGTGGTTCCAGTCCCAGCCATTCACGCCCTGATAGTTGAGGATGTAGTTCCACATCAACTCCCGGCCATCTCGCGGCAGCGGGAATGGCAGACCGCCCCGGCAGCCTTCGCTGATCGACAGGCCGTCGTTCTCGGTTTTGCAGTCCTTGCGGCTGGCGTTGCGCTGGGTGGCTGCTAGGAAATTCGCCGGAAAGGTCGCCGTCCTGTGGGTAGGGTACACCTCAAGATAATAAGTGTCGGGGTTCTGCTTGAGCAGTTGCAGCTGCCCGGCCGCCAATTGGTCGGCGTACTGGTCGGCGTTGGCCGCCGTAATGCGCAGGCGGGGTTTTTCATTGGCAAACGGGTTGGGCCAGTTGCCGTCGCCGGGCACCAGCCCTGCGGGCACTTTCAGGCCACCGTCGTAGGCCGGAATAGTGCCTGCCGCGTTGCCCGCAAGAATCGCACCAAAGGTCGTCAGCTTGCCGCCCAGGTCGGCGGTGGTAGCGCCCTCATCGGCCACGGCCGACCCCGCCAAAGCAATGGCCACAAGGCCCATCGCATATGCATTAACCGTCATAACGTTCTCCATTCAGATGGGTGATCGCCGAGTCCGGTGATCACTGCATTGCAGTTCAGGCGCGGTTCAGAACGCTGTGCTGAGGGTGAGCGACACCCAGTTGCGGTCGGTCAGGCCGACGTCGCCGGTGCCCCCGACCACGGTTTTTCCGACGCCGGCGACGTCTGCATATTTACGTTCGCTGCCGTAGCCGATGTACGACAGGGTCACGTCGACACGCTCGTCGTAGGTGCCTTTGACGCCGGCCTTCCAGGTGTATTTCCCTTCGTTGCCACCGCCCGTGGCGGCATTGCCGCTGACGCCATAATCCACACTCATGGGAGTGGAAATATTCCAGCCGGGGAACACCCCAAGCCATTGCGGCGCAAAGCTCACGGCCAGGCCGACATAGTTCTTGGTGGCGCAGCCGTAATGCTTGTCCTGCCCCGCCGGGCAGCCGCCATAGCCTTCACCTTTGAACAGTTCTTCGTGCTTGGTCACCCGTTGCACATGACTGAATGCCATTTCGGTGATCAGGCTGCCGGTGTCGAAGTAATCGGTGCGCGGCAGCAACCACAGACCATTGACCACCATGTGCCAGGTGTCACCGCGAGCGCCCTGATTATCGGTGGTGCTGATGTTGCTGGAGACCAGCGAGGTGTTCTGGCGATACGACAGATCGACGCCGAGGGAGCCGCCGCCCAGTACCGGGCCCGCGGAGTAACCCAGGCCATAGAGCTTGACGTTCTCGGCGTACACGTAACGGGCAAAGCTCGGCGCCACTTGCAGGCCCCACGGGTTGTAGTCATCGAACTCGCGATAGAACGCGCTGACCTCCGAATGCAGGAAGTCGAAGCTGTAGGTGCCCATCACGCCCCAGTTGCCCCTGTCCTTGGGTTTGACCGGGTCAATCAAAGGCCGCGAAACACCGCTGAACAACGGCAAACGGTCCGGTCCTTCCAGGGCGACGTCGGCGGAGGCCAGATACGTGCCGCCTTCAGGGGCGCGCGTGGTGTCCCATTCGAAGAAATATTGCGCCGCCAGCGATAACTTGTCGGTGACCTGAGCTTGGGTTGAAATCTGCGTCAGCGGCAGGAAGATTTCGCGGGTTTCGGTACCGGGGTTGCTCACCGCCTTGCGCCCATCCAGCGGTGCTTGCGAGTAGGACACCGCATGCCCGGCAATCAGCAGGCCGTTGCCCCAGTACACAGTGTGGCGGCCGGCACGTACGCTAACCGGAATCTCGCCGAGATCGAAACGGGTAAACGCAAAGGCGTCCAGTAACTCGCCGCTCGGGCCACGGTGATAGCGTTTGGTGAAGCTGGAGTATTTACCATTGGTGTAGCTCGGCGTGCTGGTACCGGGAAACGCACCGGGGTAGTAAACATTCCCCGGGCTGGTTTCGACTTCGGTGTTTTCGTAAGCCTGGTCGTACCAGCCCGCGCCGCTGATGCGAAAGCCGTTGTACTGCTTGTACGCGACCTCCATTTCGCTCATCACATCGACCCGATTGGTCACCACATCGCCGCGATCAAACTTGGCATCGGACTCGTCGTAGCTGGCGTTGTTGGCCAATGCGCTGTCGCGCCCTTCGGCCCTGATCCCGAGGTTGTAACGCACGGTGTTGTCCCAGCGCGCGGTCCAGTCCGGATTACCGGTATCAAACTCGGCGGCCTGCACAGCGCCAACGGTTAAGGCACACCCGGTCACGCTGAACCAGACAGCCAGGCTTAACGGCTTTAGCTTTGCGTCGATCATCGACACTCCCATTACTTTTTTATTGTTGTTGGCAGCCGAAGCTTTGGGCCGTCTGGACCGCGCCTATGAGCGCTGATCCGTGGGCTTTCGGTATGGACTGAAGTAGACGGGACGGGGAGGTTTGAGACAACGATTGGGAGTATTGCTGAAATGCATTTCGGTATTGGTCAAATACTCCCGACCTATACTCAAAGGTCCTGGATCGTACTTTTTGAGTAGAGGAGGTGACCATGAAATCGGGAACCCAGACAGCGGCATTCGTAGCCGCTGCGATGATCGTCGGCTGTACGACTTCATCAAGCCAGACAGTGACCGTTCCGTTGAACGCTACACCGCGCAACGGCGGTCAGATCGCCAATACAACGCTGGCCGTTCAGGGCAATGAGACAGCGTTTTCCTTCGTCGTCAGTGGAGTTCCAAGCGGCACCCTTCGGCCCTTGAATCTCTACACGTTTATCAACAAAGGCAGCTGCGTGCGGCCCGGGCCTGTCGCCTATGCAATGAATGACCGGATCAACACCAATCGCATTTCTGCAACGCGCGGCTGGACCTATTCACGAAGTGCGCCAGTGGCGCTGTCAGAGCTGCTTTCCGGTGGATACTACTTAGTGGTAAGGACCACACCAGCCGATGGCAACGTTGATATTTTCTGTGGCGATATCAAGCCCGAAACAAGGTGAAAGTGACACCAGACCGCTAACAGGCTTTATCCACAACGGCGTAAAGAACATTGTGCATCCAGGTATTTGAATAACCGATACCGATACCCTGTTTTTGTGATTTTACGATGGCAAAACCGCTCCCTAGACTCCAGCCAATAACTAGGCAACGCCGCTCTCCTGGCGTCGCCATGACAATAAAGCCTGGAGGATGAACATGAGTGCGCCCCCGTCTCTGGATGACAAATACGTCAAGCACAGCGGCAACGTTTTGCTCACCGGCATTCAGGCGCTGGTGCGTCTGCCGCTGATGCAGCGCCAACGCGATCTGGCCAATGGTCTGAACACCGCCGGGTTTATTTCCGGGTACCGTGGCTCGCCGCTGGGTGGTTTCGACCAGGCATTGTGGAAGGCGCGCGACTACCTCAAGGAACACCACACGGTGTTCCATCCAGGCATGAACGAAGACCTCGCCGCCACCTCGATCTGGGGCACGCAACAGGTCAATCTCTTCGAAGGCGCCACTTACGACGGCGTGTTCGGCATGTGGTACGGCAAGGGGCCGGGCGTCGATCGCTGTGGCGATGTGTTCCGTCACGCCAATGCCGCCGGCACCTCGAAATTTGGTGGTGTGCTGGCCATTGCCGGCGATGACCATGGCGCACGCTCCTCTTCGCTGCCACACCAGACCGAGCACATTTTCAAAGCGGTGATGATGCCGGTGCTGGCGCCATCCGGTGTGCAGGAATACCTCGACTACGGCATGCACGGTTGGGCCATGTCGCGCTATTCCGGCTGCTGGGTCGCCCTCAAAGCGGTGGCTGATACGGTCGAGAGCGCGGCCGTCGTCGACATCGACATTCATCGCGTACAACCGATCATTCCCGATATTGCGCTGCCCGAAGGCGGCTTGAATATTCGCTGGCCAGACCCGCCCCTGGCGCAGGAACAGCGGCTGCTGGAACACAAATTGTATGCCGCCCTCGCCTACGCCCGTGCCAATCGCCTTGACCGCATCGTGATGGATTCGCCGAAAGCGCGCATCGGCATCATCACGTCCGGCAAATCGTACCTCGACGTTTGCCAGGCACTGAAAATCCTCGGCATCGACGAAACACTCGCCCAGCAAATCGGCCTGCGCGTGTACAAGGTCGGCATGGTTTGGCCGCTGGAAGCGGAAGGCGTGCGGCAGTTTGCCGAGGGTCTGGAAGAAATCGTGGTGGTGGAAGAAAAACGCCACATGATCGAATACCAGCTCAAGGAAGAACTCTACAACTGGCGCGAGGACGTACGCCCGCGCATCGTCGGCAAGTTTGACGACAAGGGTGAGTGGAGCCTGCCGCACACGGGTTGGTTGCTGCCAGCCATCAACGACCTGACCCCGGCGATGATCGCCCGGGCGCTGGCCAAACGCATTTTGCGCCTGCATCAAAACGGACCGCTGCAAGTGCGTCTGGCGGTGCTGGATGCGCAGTTTGCCAGTAAAGACCAGTTCAGCAACCTGATGGAACGCGTGCCCCACTATTGTTCCGGTTGCCCGCACAACACCTCGACCAAAGTCCCGCAAGGCAGTCGCGCACTGGCCGGAATAGGCTGCCATTACATGGCCGCCTGGATCTACCCGCAGACCCAGACGTTCAGTCAGATGGGCGGCGAAGGCGTGGCGTGGATCGGCCAGGCACCGTTCACCACCACTCAACATGTCTTCGCCAACCTCGGTGACGGAACCTATTTCCACTCTGGCATTCTCGCGATTCGGGCCGCCATCGCTGCCAAGGTGCAGATCACTTACAAGATTCTCTACAACGACGCCGTGGCCATGACTGGCGGACAACCGGTGGACGGCACGCTCAGCGTCTCGCAAATCAGCCGTCAATTGGCTGCCGAAGGCGTGCAACGTGTCGTGGTGGTCAGCGACGATGTCGAGAAATACCAACACATCCATGATCTGGCCGACGGCGTGCCGGTGCTGCGTCGCGACAAGATGGACGAAGTGCAGGAACAACTGCGCCAGTTCCAAGGCGTATCGGCAATCATTTATGACCAGACCTGCGCCGCGGAAAAACGTCGGCGCCGTAAGCGCGGCAAGTTCCCGGATCCGGCACGCCGGGTCGTGATCAACGAAGCGGTGTGTGAAGGCTGCGGCGATTGCAGCAGCAAGTCCAACTGCATGTCGGTGGTGGCGGTGGAAACCGAGTACGGCCGCAAGCGGGAAATCGACCAGTCCTCCTGCAACAAAGACTTCACCTGCCTCAACGGCTTTTGCCCGAGTTTTGTCACGGTCGAAGGCGGTTCCTTGCGCAAACCCAAAGCGCTTGCAGCCAAAGCCGATGAAGTGTGGGAACTGCCGACGCCGCCAACCGTTGCACTGGATGAGCCTTACAGCATTCTGGTGACCGGTGTGGGTGGCACCGGCGTGGTGACCATCGGCGCTTTGCTGGGAATGGCAGCATTTATCGAAGGTAAAGGCACGCTCAACCTGGACATGGCCGGCATGGCGCAAAAAGGTGGCGCGGTGTGGTCGCACATTCGCATTGCCGCGCGCCAGGATCAGTTGTTCGCACCCCGTATTGCCGAAGGTGAAGCGGCCCTGCTGTTAGGTTGCGACCTGGTGGTCAGTGCCAACACCGAAACCTTGTCCAAGCTGCGCCAAGGCGTTACCCATGCCCTGATCAACAGCGAAGAAACCATCACCAGCGCATTCGTGCGGACCTTCGCCCAACAGGCGGAAAGCGGAGATTTGCTGAAGCACCCGGACCCGAAATTCCATACCCAAACCATGTCGGCACAAATCGCCGATGCGGTTGGCCATGCCCAGGCTGACTTTGTCGACGCGAGCAAAATCGCCACGGCCCTGATGGGCGATTCGATTGCCACCAACACCTTCATGCTCGGTTACGCGTATCAGAAAGGCTGGCTGCCAGTAGGCGAAGCGGCACTGCTGCAAGCCATCGAACTGAATGGCACCGCGGTACCGTTCAACCTTGCCGCGTTTGCCTGGGGCCGGCGCAGCGCCGAAGACTTGCCACGGGTCTTGCGCAAACTGGAAGCAGGCAACGTGCAGAACGCAGACCGCCTGTTGTCGCAAAGCCTTGAAGAAACCATGGAACGACGCGTGGAGTTTCTCACGGCGTACCAGAACAAGGCCTATGCCCAACGTTACCGACAACGGGTCGAGCAATTCATGAAGGCGGAAACGGCGCTGCTCGGGCAACCGGGCAAGCTGTCGGCAAGCGTCGCCCGTTATTACTTCAAAGTGCTGGCGATCAAGGATGAGTACGAAGTGGCACGCCTGTTCACCGATGGCCAGTTCCTGGAAAAAATCCAGGCGGGCTTCGAGGGCGACTACCGCCTGCGCTTCCACTTGGCGCCACCGCTGCTGAACGATAACGGCCTCGGCCGCGAACCGAAAAAGCGCAGCTTCGGCCCGTGGATGCTGCAAGGCTTCAAGCTGTTGGCGAGGCTCAAGTTCTTGCGCAACACCTGGCTCGATCCGTTCGGCCGTACCCACGAGCGCAAGGTGGAACGCAACTGGCTGGCCAGTTACGAAAGCGTCCTCGACGAAGTGCTGGCAGGCTTGACTGCCGACAAGCTGAGCCTTGCTCAGGAGTTGGCGGAGTTGCCAGACAGCGTTCGCGGTTATGGTCCGGTTAAAGAGCGTTTCCTCGGCCACGCCGAACAGCGCCTGGCGCAATTGCTTGGGCAGTGGCGTACTGGTACGAGTGCCATGTTTCACGATGCCAGCCAGGTCACCGGCAAAATTGCCGTGACTCAACTGTAAGCAGCAACCCGGGCGGCATGCAGTGAGCCCGGGAAGTTGGCTAAACAATAAGGTCGACCAATGAACGAAGAACTGGCGAAAAACTACCGGGGAATTCTCCAGGCCGTGGGCGAAGATCCGCAGCGAGAAGGCTTGCTGGATACGCCAAAACGCGCGGCCAAGGCCATGCACTACCTCTGCCACGGCTACCGGCAAACACTGGAAGAAATCGTCAACGGTGCACTGTTCGAGTCCGATAATGATGAGATGATCATCGTCCGGGACATCGAGTTGTACTCACTGTGCGAACACCATCTGTTGCCGTTTATCGGCAAAGCCCACGTTGCTTACATGCCCACCGGAAAAGTGCTTGGCCTGTCGAAGGTGGCCCGTATCGTCGACATGTTTGCCCGCCGCTTGCAGATTCAGGAAAACCTCACCCGACAAATTGCCGAAGCCATTGCCCAAGTCTCCCGTGCTGCTGGCGTGGCCGTGGTTATCGAGGCGAAACACATGTGCATGATGATGCGCGGCGTGGAGAAGCAGAACTCGACCATGACCACCTCGGTAATGCTCGGCACCTTCCGCGAGTCGTACAACACCCGTCAGGAATTTTTGCAGTTGATCCGTAGCCGCTAAGCGCTGTGCCTGGTTCATCCCAAGCACGCGGCCAGCCACTCAACTGAGCATTAACATACCGCCGTCAATCATCAGCGTCTGCCCGGTGACAAATCGCGAACCGTCTCCGGCAAGAAATACCAGCACTGGCGCCAGATCCCGGGCCGGTTCGCCCAGTTGTCCGCCGATGGGCACTTGCCCGGCCATGTACGCGTCGTGCTGCTGCAGTTGTTCGGCGCTCATGCTCGCGCGGGTGGCTTCGTACATCGGCGTCCACATGGCCGGGGCGATGGCGTTGACGGTAATGCCCAAGGGGCCCCACTCCCGCGCCACCGTACGTGTCCACGCCAGCACGGCGCCTTTGCTAGCGGCGTAATGGGCTTTGCCAGGCTGTCCGATGACGCCTGCCGCAGAGGCGAAGTTGATGATCCGCCCACCGCTGCCTTTAAGCAGTTCATAGGCTGCGCGATTGGTCAGGAATGTGCCCCGGGTATTCACCGCAAAGACTTTTTCCCACTCGTCCAGCGTGATGCTATCGGCACTGGCATTCGGTGCGATGCCCGCGGCATGTACCAGCACATCCAGCCCGTTGAGCTGTTCGTTGGCCCAGGCGAAAGCGGCATCCACGGATTGGCTGTCAGCAATATCGCAGACTCGTGTATGCGCCCACCCGCCACCGTCACCTGTTATCGAGGCACCTTCGCCCAGGTCCAGGCTGATGACATGGGCCCCCTCCTCCACAAACGCCTTGACCACTGCCGCGCCGATCCCCCTGGCGCCCCCCGTGACGATGATGCGTTTACCGGCCAGTTGCATGGCTTGTTCCTCTGATTATCAGGCGGTTTGATCAATGCGCTGCAACGCCGTAGCGAACAGCCGCAGAGCCGAGGCATGGTGTTTTTCACCCGTGATCAGGGAAGCCTTGCCGGCACACGCACGGGCGTAACTGACTTCGAGAAAGATGCCGAGCTTGAAGCCGGCCAATACCAGGTACCAGTTGAAGTCTGCCAAGGAGCGCAAGCTGCCGGCGCGGTAATGGGCGACCAGTTCGTCGCTGCTGCAAAAGCCTTCCCAGGGGTGAACTTCGATGGTGCCGGCACCATGACCCTCGGCATCGGGCCAGGTGACCACCAGCCAGGCGAGGTCGAGCAAAGGATCGCCGATGGTCGCCAGTTCCCAATCGACAACTGCGGCCAGTTCCGCGCTGTCTTGGCGGAACATGACGTTGGACAGGTGAAAGTCGCCATGCTGGATGCCGGCCTGGAACTGCGTCGGGCAATGCTCGTTCAACCAGTTGGCCAACTGTGCAAGTCCCGGCAGACCGCTCGCGCCCGGCCAGCCGGCGTAGCCTTTGACGCTGTCCAGTTGTGCCAACCAACGTGAGACCTGACGCTGATGAAAACCCTCGGGCCGGCCAAAATCCTCGAGACCCACCGCCCGGTAGTCGATTTCGCCCAGACGCAATAACGCATCCACCATGGCCAGCCCCATACGTCTACGCATTGCCGGCTGCTGCGCGTGCGGCGCTGGCAAACCTGCCGCGCCGTTGGGATTAAAACCCTGCACGGGTTCCATCAAATAGAAACTGGCGCCCAAAACGTCCTGGTCGACACAATCGGCTATCAGGCTGGCATAGGGCACCGCTGATCCGGCCAACGCTTTTAGCAACCGAGCTTCACGGGCAATGGTTTTACTGCCGACTTCACGCAGTTCTCTGGAAGGCCGCCTTAATACGAATTCGCGCGTACCACGGCGAAAGCGCAGTAACAGATTCTGCGTGCCTCCGGTCAATCGCAGCGGTGCCTCGATGGGGCCGCTTTCCAGGCCTCTGGTGTCCATCCATAGGGCCAGGCGCTCGAGGTCGACCAAATCCTGCCAGTCGTTCATGCGTCGCGCTCGCCAAGGCCGGCCAGGGCATCGGTGTATTTTTCCCGGGCACGGGCCGCGGCGGTGGGCCGGTGGTAATCGGGGAACAGTTCGTCGCAGGGTTGGTAATCGCGTAGCAGCTGTTTGGCGACGGTGATTTTGTGCACTTCGGTGGGCCCGTCGGCCAGTCCCATCTGGAAGGAGCGGACGATGTAGCCGGTAAACGGCATTTCTTCGCTGACCCCCAGCGAGCCATGCACATGCAGGGCGCGCGCGGCGATGTCATGCAGCACCTTGGGCATGATGGCTTTCACTGCGGCGATGTCTTTGCGCACCCGTTTGTAGTCCTGATACTGGTCGATGCGCCACGCCGTGCGCATCACCAGCAAACGAAATTGCTCCAGCTCGATCCACGAATCGGCAATTTTCTCCTGGACCATCTGCTTGTCCGCCAGACGACTGCCTTGGGTACTGCGCGACAACGACCGTTCACACAGCGCATCAAGGGCTTTTTGCGCCTGACCGATGACGCGCATGGCGTGGTGCACACGGCCCCCACCCAAACGTACCTGGGCGACGACAAATGCCTGGCCGGGCGCGCCGAGCATATCGGCCGCGGGCACTCGCACTTTGTCG
This sequence comes from Pseudomonas sp. GW823-FHT02C02, assembly GCF_058797635.1. Taxonomy (NCBI): domain Bacteria; kingdom Pseudomonadati; phylum Pseudomonadota; class Gammaproteobacteria; order Pseudomonadales; family Pseudomonadaceae; genus Pseudomonas; species Pseudomonas sp. GW823-FHT02C02. The sequence continues at coordinate 92,147 of NZ_JBXAJV010000009.1, forward strand.
AATGACAGGTAAGCATGGGTGGCAGCCGGGTCATCGGCGATACCGACGTTGCGGATAATGCTTACCCCCGGAGCATCGGCAGCAACAATAAACATCGACATGCCTTCATACACCGACACGCTTTTATCGGTCACCGCCATCACGATATAGAACGCGGCGTAGCGCGCATTGGAGGCAAACCATTTTTCGCCGCTCAGCACCCAGTCATCCCCCTCACGCACCGCCTCGGTGGTGAACACCGCAGGGTCGGCGCCGCCTTGCGGTTCGGTCATGGCGAAGCAGGAGACGATATCGCCATCGAGCAACGGTTGCAGGTAGCGCTGTTTCTGCGCTGGGGTGCCGTAATGGGCGAGAATTTCACCGTTGCCAGAGTCCGGTGCCTGACAGCCAAACACAATTGGGCCGAACAGCGAACGCCCGAGAATTTCATTGATCAACGCAAGCCGCACCTGGCCATACCCTGCCCCGCCCAGTTCCGGGCCCAGGTGACAAGCCCACAAGTTGCGCGCCTTCACCTGCGCTTGCAGCGGTTTGACCAGTTGCTTGAACAGCGGGTCGTGGATATTCCACGGGCTGCCCAACACGTGATCGAGGGGTTCGACTTCCTCACGCACGAACTGCTCGATCCAATCCAGTTCCACTTGAATCTCGGGGTCGGTCTGAAAGTCCCAGGCCATGGTGTTTCTCCTAGCAAATAGCGATCAGGCCAGCAGCATGCCGCCGTCGACCAACAGGGTTTGGCCGAGCACATAGCTGGCCAGCGGCGAGGCGAGAAACAGGGCCACATTAGCCATGTCCTGAGGCGTGCCGAGGCGCCCTTGAGGAATGGCGCGCAGCGCACCTTCCAGGCGTTTCGGGTTGCTGGTGGTCACCCGTGTCAGCTTGGTTTCCACCAGCCCCGGGGCAATGCCATTCACCCGGATACCATCACGAGCCCAGGCTTCGGCCAAGGTGCGAGTCAGCCCGAAAGCGCCGGTTTTCGAGGCGTTGTAGGCAGGGTTGCCACGGGTAGAATGGAACGCTGCTGCCGAACTGACCGTGATCATCGACCCCTTGGCCTGCATCAGCAGCGGATGAAATTTCTGTGCACAGACCATCAGGCTGGTGAGGTTGACGTCGAGCACGTGCTTGAAGCCTTCAGTGAGGAATTCCTGCCGGTCGTAAAGCACCGTGCCTTGCGCCTGTACCAACACGTCCAGACGGGTGAATGGCACGCTGACGGCCTCGATCAATGACGCATCCGCGACGTCAACCTGGGTGTAGTGCAAACCTTCAAGATTAGAATCCGCCGAATTTTGATAGGCCGCCGCCGAGGCTCGCGTGCCCCAGACATGCACCTCGGCGCCCCGCTGGCGAAAGTTCTGCGCAATGCCATTGCCGATGCCACTGGAACCGCCGATGACCAGCACGGTTTTACCGCTGAAATCCAACTCGTCCATGGGTAATCCTTGTGCTTGTCGATGAATGCTGCCGGGCACCAGGCCCACGATTACAGTGCCACCAGACCAACCGACGCCAATCGTTCGAGTTCGCTGCCGGTAAAGCCGAGGCCTTCCAGAACTTGCCGGGTATGTTGGCCGAGGGCGGGGGGCGGTCGCTGCAGCGATAACGGCAAGTTGCCGAAATCCCAGAACGCGCCGATCTGTTGCAGGTCGCCGTAAACAGCATGCGAGTAATGAGCGTGCAGACCCGCGGCGGCGTGTTCGGGGCTGTCGAGAAAGGCATCCATCTGCGCTTCCAGCACTGCCTGCGCCGGCACCTGGGCTGCGGCCAATGAGGCGAGCGCCGCTTGCCGGGTGTGATTGGCAAACCAGGTTTCGGGCTGATCACCCACCAACGATTCGAAACGTTGCACCTCATCCGGTCGCAGCGCTGCCACCACCAGCCAGGCATCGCTACACCGATACAAACGATGGGCATCACTCAGACCGGTCTGTTGCGCGTCCATGTGGTCGATTGGCGTAAGACTGCCGTCCTCCAGCACCACCGCCTCGCTCATCGACAGCATCGTGGCGCCCAGCAATGACGAACTGACCATTTGCCCGACGCCACTGCGATTGCGCTCATACAACCCCAGGAGCAAGGCATAGAGCGAGGACAGACCGGCAAAAAAATCACCCACGCCGAAGCGTAGCCACATTGGCGCCTGGCCCTCACCGCCCTGCTCGACTTCCCAGCCGCAAGAGGCCTGCATCAGTTGGTCAAAGCCCGGCCAATCCGCGCGCGGGCCGGTCGGTCCGTAGGCACTGACATGGCAATACACCAACCGAGGGTTCAGCGCTTTCAGGCTTTCGTAATCAACCTTGAGTTTGCGTGCCGCCGGCAGACGCATGTTGTGATGCACCACATCGGCCCAACGGGCCAACGCTTCTACGGCCGGTTCGGTTTGCTGATCGCCCAGTTGCAGTGCCACGCCCAACTTGCCACGCTGGGTACCGCTGAAAATCCGCTCCAGGCGGCGCATGGCATCGCCTTTGGGCGCTTCGATTTTGATCACGTCCGCACCCAGGTCCGCCAGCAACATGCAGGCAAACGGTCCGGCAAGATAGGCGCCCAGATCCAGCACTTTCAGACCGTGCAGCGGCGGCAAGGGCGCCGGGCTCGATCCCGGCACTTGCGAAGAGTTCACAGCATCGGCGCCTGGCAATCCGGCGTTCCCCTCACCTGCCACTGGTGCACTACCGCCAACTCGTGCGGGTGGCTGCACCTGCCAGGCCGGGCCTGGTTGCAGGGTCCTGCCCAATTGCACGTCGTCGACTTCAACCACATAGCCATTCAGGCGTGTTTGCTCGTCGAAGTAGATATCACCGAACGCAGCGGCAATTTGCGCAGCAACATCGTGCTGCCAGAAATGTTCGACCCAGTCCTGCGCCGGTCGTGTAGCAATAATTGCCTTGTTGGCGCCGAAGTTAGGCGCCACATGACTGGGTGGCCACAGCGCATTCAAGCGAGCCACTTCGACTTCCCCCAACTCACTGAGCGCCGCGGCCATCCACGGTGATTTATCCGGCGAATAATGCACATGCAACCAGCGGCCATCGGCGCATTGGTGCAACGGAATCGGAATGTGTTTATCCAGGCCCTTGGCAAAGGCCGGGGTTGGCGTTTGCGCGCGGTTCCAATGCATGGTCATGGGTACAAGGGCTGCCTGAGCCAGGCTCGTATGCGCAATGCCGCCGAAGCCATCACGGTCGCGCGCCAGCAACCGCGCCATGACCGCGACCACACACAGCCAGCTCGCCAGCCAATTGGCGAACGGCATGCGGATGAAGGCCGGACCGGGTCGATGCGCGGGTTGCTCGTCCAACAGGCCCAGGCGCGCCAGGATCAATGTTTCCCGAGGCAGGGCATTCGCCAGCGCATGCCGTTGCGGCCAGCCGCTGACCGCCGAGATCACCAATCGAGGGAAGTCTGCGCAGAGCTGCGCGTCAGCCAGGCCATGCGCGTTTGCCACCTCAGGCGTGAAGTCGTGCAGCAGCACATCGGCATCCGCCAGCAGGGATTGCAACTGCTGGCGATCTGCGGCGTTTTCCAGGCTGAGGATGACACTTCGTTTGCCACGGTTAAGCACAGCAAACAGCGCCTGTTTGTCTCTGGTGTGGTTGGTGGGTGGCTCGATCATCACCACTTCGGCACCCGCTTCGCACAGTTGCAAGCCAGCGCTGGAACCGGCAATGCCGGAACACAGACTGATGACGCGAATACCTTCGAGGATTGCCTGGCTCATTCAGCACCTGCCTTGTTCTGCGCTTAGCGTTTTGCAGCAGAGCTGCAGAACGAATCCATGGCGTTACCCTAAGTCATCAAAGCGAAATTCCATAGATAGATTAGTATTCCGAATATAGAATCATAAACATGAATATGAACAACAAATAACAATTCGTCTAAATATCACTAAAAAGCCGATCAGGGGAGTTGCGATGATTCTGCGCATGGACCACTTCACCATCGTCTCCGACCAACTGGAGGCGACACGGGATTTCTATATTGGAATACTGGGGTTGGTGGAGGGGCCGCGCCCGCCTTTCCCGGTTCCCGGATTCTGGCTGTACGCCGAGGGTCAGCCCGTTCTGCATGTGGTGGGCGTATCACAAATGCCGGAGCCGCGACGTGGCGTGCTCGACCATATGGCCTTTCACGCCCGGGGCTTGCAGAGGATGTGGACGCACCTAGATGAGCTCGGCGTGCGCTTCAAGGTGATCCGTGCTCCCGGCGCCGAGCGCACGTGGCAGCTGTTCATGCAGGACCCCAATGGGGTTGAAGTAGAGCTGGACTTCGACGCCAGCGAAGTACCGCCCGCCGATTGGAAAGATCGCCGGGGCGGCTAAATCAATCCGGCGTAACTGCCGCCGTCGATCTGCAGATTTTGCCCGGTGATGTAGCCAGCCTGTGCCGAACAGAGGAATGCGCAGGCGGCGGCCAATTCGCTCGGCTGGCCAAATCGTCGTGCGGCGATCGGCTTGAGCATTTCCACCCGCGCCTCTTCAACACTGAGCTGACGATGCTTGGCCAACTGTTCGGTCATGAAGCGCAGGCGATCGGTTTCAATACGTTCCGGCAGCAGATTGTTGATGGTCACATTGTCCCGCGCCACCTCGACCGACAGGGCTTTGCAAAACGCAGTCAGCCCCGCACGCGCCGCCGTGGACAAACCCAAGGGCAAGCGTGGCGACTTGACCATCGCCGAGGTGATATTGACGATGCGGCCAAAACCTCGCGCACGCATACCGCCGACCACCGCCTGAATCAGCAGGATGCCCGAGAGCATGTTGGCCTCAATCGCGGCCAGCCAGGCCGCGTGATCCCAATCCTCCAGGCGACCAGGCGCGGGTCCACCGTTGTTGGTCACCAGAATGTCGACTACCGGGCACGCGGCCAACAATGTCGCCCGCCCGGCAGAGGTGGAAAGATCCGCCACTACCGTGCGGGGCAGCCGGCCAGTGTGGAGAAAAATTTCCTGCGCGGTTTGCGCCAGGGCATCGGCATCGCGGCCGTTGATCAGGACCTCGCAACCCTCTTGCGCCAATGCCAGCGCACAGGCTTTGCCAAGCCCTCGTGAGGACGCGCATACCACCGCCATGCGCCCGCCAATGCCCAGATCCATAGCCGTACTCCTTGTGTGATGCCGTCAATCGTTCATGCCCAACAAGGCACTGATATCGCGCCCGGGTTCAGCGTCGCTGCCGTAGACGAATTGGCCGGTGCGCTGGCGCTCGACCAATTGCTCCATCTGGTAGCGATAACGAGTTCCCGGGGTATCGAAACGTGAATGCAGGTCACGTCGCTCATCGGTCTCGAAATAGCGCTGATTCTGTGGACGCACCACCGAGTTGTCCTGGGGCTGGATGATGTAGTTGATGCGCGGCATCACGTAGCGAAACGGGGACGGCGCTGCGGTGGTATTGAAAGTGACGTCACAGCGCGAGCGATGCTTGCCCACCGGCGAGAACGGTTGCAGGTTAGGCACGTCATAACCGGGACGAAATCGCGGGTAGGAGATGCATACATTACTGCGCAAATGGATGTGCAACACCGCGCGAAAATCCTGGTATTTGGCGCGCACTCCGCCCACCCAACGCATGATCGGTGCCACTGATTTTTGTGCGACGGTGCGGGTGCGGGTCACCGTTTCAGAGGTCCATTGCACCTCGACCTCATCCGACTCACTGATGCCGTCGCCGATGGTATTGGCGTGCAGGAAATCGGCGTGGGTCAGGTCAATCAGGTTTTCGACCGAGAGCGCCGAAGTTGCATCAAACCGCACGGTACGCTGGGTGTAGCCGGGAAGGCTGCCGTCTCGCGGTAGAAACGGGATGTGCGGCAGCAACAGCGCATCGGCAGCCTCCGGATTGCCGTACCAGACCCAGATATAGCCGTAGCGTTCCACCAGCGGATAAAACCCGCTGCCGCCGGTGAATTCCGTAAGCACGCGCGTATTTTCACGCAGGCGATAGGGATGAAATTCGGCAGCTATCGGCCGCCCGTTCTCCCGCCACAGGTAATAGGGCTGGGCATGAATGATCCGGCGGATTGGCTGTGCACTAAGGTCACGACTGTGGGATACCGGAAACCAGGTGTCACGCAGGTCGTAGTTGATCGGTGTCCAGTCACCCCGCACTTTGCGCGACGGAGTTTCGGTAGAGTAAGGCACGGCATGCATAGTTAGTTCTCCTGTGCTCAGACGACCGCGCTTGCGGGAATCAAATGCGGCTGGCGCAAGGCTCGCAGGTCGCGGGATGGGGCTTGCAGCAGGGCCGCGACGGCTACGCCGTCAATCAGGTTTTTCACCTGGAACGGCGCCTGTTTGCGCGCGCGGGCAAAACGCCAACGCAACGGTGCACGGGCCGGCACCTGCTCATGCACAAAACCACGCCAGCATAGGCTGGTGGTGCCACGGCGGTTAGCCCCGGTTGCGATCACCAGGGTAATGAGCGGCAACTCTTCTTCGTTGAGCAAATCCACCCGAATACTGCCGCCGCTCAGGGGTACGGCGGTGCGCACAATCAAAGGGTAATCCACTACAAACTGCGACGGCAGAAATTGTGTGGACCATACCGCGCCGCGCTCCAACACTACGCGCCCCTGCTCGCTGCGCAGATCGCCAAGGAAGAAATCGGTGAACCGCACATGGGTAAAGCCGAGCAAGCATTCCGGGCCGTCGAGCATCGCCGCCAGATACTGATCGTGACTCATGTTGACGATGGTGGAACCGGTAAATTCGCGACCGCTTGGCTGGTAATCGTTGCTGGGCAGCTCCCCTTGCGGTGCGCCCTCTCCCAACCACACATGGACGAAACCATTGGCTTCGCTCACTTGGAAAGCCCGTGCGGCATAACGCGGCGGCACGCGTTCATCATCGTGCAGGTTGGGAATTTTTGTACAACCGCCACTGGCACCATCAAAGGTCCAGCCGTGGTAACCACATTGCAAACCAGACTCGACCACTCGTCCCAGCGCCAACGGCACACGCCGATGTGGACAACGGTCTTCCAGAGCAAACGCCTGCCCGGCTGCGTTGCGGAACAGGACCAGTTCCTCGCCACCAAAGGCCACGGCCAATGGCTTTTGATCATTCACAGCCTCGGAAAGCGCCATGGCCCACCAGCCAGGGGTTGTCATCGGTTTGCCTCATTGTTGTTGTGTTTTTTGGGCAGTTGTTTGTCATGCAAGCAACGCCAACGGTAGCGCCACAACGCTGTGATGGCAACCATAAAATAAACAGTTAAACATTTTATGTTCATCATCGCAGAACCGTATTAACAGCCCAGAAAACACTCAAAACGCTACAAACAAATGAATATGGAGCCAGATAAATCAATTTACCCACATAAATATGAACATTATTTAATTTTATGCACATTTATTTCTTGAAAAGGTTCGACAGAAAACCTATAAGCCTGATCACCATGAGCATGCTCATTTACTTCAGGTGCGCTGACGATGACCCAATCCACCCTCGGTTTTGTCCTCCATGACGTTGCCCGCTTGATGCGTAAACGCTTCGAACAATGGGCCCGCGCAGCCGGACTCACGCGCTCTCAATGGCAAGTTCTGGCGAAACTGTCCACGCATGAGGGCATTCATCAGAAAGGCCTGGCCGACTTGCTGGAAATCGAGTCGGTCACGCTGGTGCGCTTGCTGGACAAAATGCAGGAGCGCGGTTTGATCGAACGTCGCAACCACCCCACCGACCGCCGTTTTTCCTTGTTATTTCTCACCCCGCAAGCCCACCCGCTGCTGCAATTCATGCGCACCATTGGCGAGCAGACCCGAGTGGAAACCATGGCCGATTTTTCCTCTCAGGAGCACGATCAATTGCTGCAGTACCTCGACCGCATGCGTGAACATTTGCTGACGGCTTGCTGTCAGCCGGTGGATGAGTTCGCTGACCTCGAGGCGGGCGAGGTGACCCATGGCTGAGTCCACAGTGCAGCGCCATGCGGTACGGGCAGAAACCCGACCACTCGACCCACTGGCGAAACCCGAAGCACAGACGCCTGAAGCTCCAGCTCTTGATCGTCATGGGCCAGAAACCTCCGGCGCGGCACGGCAACGCTGGCGCGTCGGCCTGTTTTTGCTGGCGCCGATCATCGTCGTGGCCTGTGGCGCCTGGTATGTGTTGGGTGGCCAAGTGGTCAGTACCGACAACGCCTACGTTCAGGCCGAACGGGTGGGCGTTTCGACCGATGTGGCCGGGATCGTGGCGGCCATTGAGGTCAGCGACAACCAAGTCGTGAGCAAGGGCCAAGTGTTGTTTCGCTTGAAGCCAGAACCCTTTGAAATCGCCTTGGCCAGTGCCCGCGCGCAACTGGAAAGCGCGCGTAACCAGATCCTTTACCTCAAGGCCAGCTACAACCAGTCACTGGCCGAAATCGCCCAGGCTGAAGCACGCCTGCCCTACTACCAGACCAATCTTCAACGCCTGGAAAAGCTGGTCAGTGTTGCCGCCGTATCAAAAACAATCTACGACGATGCCCGTCAGGACCTCGACAATACCCGTCAACAGGTTGCGGTAGCCAAGGCCCTGGCTGCGACGGCTCTGGCCCAACTGGGTGGAAGGCTGGACAGGCCTCTGGAGCAACACCCCGCCTACCTGCAAGCACAATCGGCACTGAATGAGGCCGAACGTAACCTGCGCAACTCCGTGGTGACCGCTGCGTTCGACGGCGTAGTCACCAACGTTGACTCGTTACAAGTGGGCGCTTACCTGCAACCACCGCAATCGGGCTTCAGTCTGGTATCCAGCGAACACTTATGGGTTGCCACCTCGCCAAAAGAAACCGAACTGACCCATGCTCATCCCGGCCAAGGTGCAACCATCGAAGTAGACACCTACCCCGGAGTCACGTGGCATGGCACCGTCGAAAGCATCAGCCCGGCGTCAAGCTCCAGCTTCTCGCTACTGCCGGCGCAGAACACAACCGGCAACTGGGTGAAGGTCGTGCAGCGTATTCCGGTGCGGATCCGGATTGACGACGCGGCGGGAAAACCTGCGTTGCGCCACGGCATGAGTGCCGTGGTAGAGATCGACACCGGCACCGCCCGCGGCCTGCCGAAACCATTGGCCGACTTGCTCGCCCGCCATCATGAGTGAAGTGACCGGGCCTCTGCCGCCTTCGCCGCTGCGCGTATTGATCACACTTTGCGTGGTGCTGGCAGTGGTGATGCAAGCCCTGGACACCACCATCGCCAACGTCGCCCTGCCCTATATGCAAGGCAGCGTGTCGGCCAGTGCCGATCAGATTAACTGGGTGCTGACCTCCTACATCGTCGCCACCGCCATCATGACCCCGCCTTCGGCATTCCTGGCCAGACGCTTTGGTCGCAAGCGCGTCTTGCTGTGGTCGATCTTTGGTTTTGTACTGGCGTCAGTGCTCTGCGGCGTCGCCCGTTCCCTGGAGGAGATCATCCTGTTTCGTCTGCTGCAGGGGCTGGCCGGTGCGGCGTTAGTGCCGCTGTCGCAAGGCATACTGCTGGACATTTACCCGCTCAAAGACCGAGGCGCGGCAGTGGCCTTGTTCGGAGTATCGGTCATGGTCGGTCCCGTGCTGGGTCCGATGCTCGGCGGCTGGCTGACGGAACATCTCAGCTGGCGTTGGGTGTTCTTCATCAACTTGCCTATCGGGTTGCTCGCCTTTATTGGCATGATGCGTTTCATCCAGGAAACCCCGGTCGACAAAACCGCACGCCTGGACTGGCTGGGCTTTGGTTCTCTCAGCGTGGCTATCCTGTCGTTTCAATTGTTTCTCGACCGCGGGGAACAACTGGGCTGGTTCGACTCAGGGGAAATAATCCTGGAGGCGCTGGTGGCCGCCATCGCTTCGTACATTTTCATCGTCCACACGTTTACCCACGACAAGCCCTTTATCAGCTTGAAACTGTTCAAGGACCGCAATTACTCGGTGTCTGTCGTGTTTATCTTCATCATCGGCATTACGTATCTGGCGTCACTGGCATTGATGACACCCTACCTGCAAACCTTGATGGGCTACCCGGTGCTCACCGCCGGACTGGTGATGGGTCCGCGGGGCCTGGGTACGATGCTCAGCATGTTCCTGGCCGGGAAAATCATGGGCAAGATGGATATCCGCTGGATCTTGTTTTGCGGCCTGGCGCTGTCTGCCTGGTCGATGTACATGATGACCGGCTGGACCCCGGCAGTGTCCATCGACACCATCATCTACGTCGGCTTTATCCAGGGCGCGAGCCTCGGCCTGTTATTCGTTCCCCTGACCACCATTGCCTTCACCACCTTGCCCCCACAATTGCGCGGCGAAGCCACCGGCCTCTACAACCTTTCACGCAATGTTGGCTCCAGCGTCGGCATCTCGATAGTGACGGTACTGCTGGCGCAAAACACCCAAATCAACCATGCCGAAATCGGTGCCTATGTGACGCCGTTCAACCACCTGCTCAATGTCTGGCCCGCCAGCAGCCAGCTCAATCCAGCAAGCGCCGCCGGCCGCGCAGCGCTCGACAGCATGGTCACCGTACAGGCCAGTTGGGTCGCTTATCTGGATGACTTCAAGCTCTTGATGCTGTTGTCCATCGCGATCATGCCGCTGTTGCTGATCTTCAGAACGCCGAAGCTTCAAGCCAGCAAACCCTCATAATCGCCGTCAGACTTCGAAGCGAAAACGTCCCACCGCCAGATTCAGCTCATCGGACAGCTCGCGCAAAGACACCACGGCGCCGGACACCTGATGGGTGATTGCATCGCCCTCGCCGGCCATCCGCGCAATGTGCTCGACGTTGGCGACGATGCCCCGCCCGCCTTCGCTTTGCACGCTCACCGCATCGGCAATTCTGTCCACCCCGCGCGTTGAGTCGCCGACCAGTTCCGTCGCCTGTTGCAGGGTACTTTCCAATTCACTCAGCAGCCGGCCGCTGTCGTCCAATGCCACCGTACCGGCACGCAGGGCTTCGTCAACAACCCCGGACTGACTCTCCAATTTCACCGTCAACTGGTTGATCGAGTTTGCTGCCAGCGCAGAGCGTTGCGCCAGGTTGCGCACCTCGTCGGCGACCACGCTGAAGCCGCGCCCGCTCTCGCCGGCCCGCGCCGCCTCGATCGCTGCGTTGAGCGCCAACATGCTGGTCTGCGCGGAGAGGTCCTTGACCTGGCCGATGCTGGCGGTGATCGCCGTAGTGCTCTCGACGAAATCGCCCACCGAGCCGCGGATAGCCGAGAATGCATGCCGCACGCTGTCGATTTTCTCGAGCAGTCGCGCGAGCGCCAAATGCCCGTCCTGCGCACCGCGCAAGCTGGCTTCGGCGCAACTGCGCAGGCTCTCGGCATGACTGGAGATAGCCGCAATCCCGTCGCTCATCTTCTCAATGGTCGTCGACACTGCGCCCACCGCACCGGCCTGTGCCGTAGAGCTTTGCGCCACACGCGCCGAAGCGCCCACTAACTCCTCCGCGGAAAAGCCGACCGATGCCGCGACGCCAGCCACCTTGCGCATGGCCTGCTGGAAGCTATCAATGAGTTCGTTGAATGCCAGCGCAGTGTGACCAACCTCATCTCGCCCCATGACCCGCACCCGTCGGGTCAGATCGCCATCGCGCATGTCGATCGACGCTTGCTCGATTTCCCGGATGGGCCGAATGATCTGCGCACGCAACAGTAGACTCACCAACACCGCCAGTACGCTGCCACCCAGCAAGACCACAACGAGCATCCGTGAGACCTGCCGTTGGGTGGCGCCCGCCTCGGCGAATGCCCCGGAGGTCAGCTCCGCCTGCAGGCCCAACAGACGGTTGAATTGACCTTGTAGACCATTGTTGTCAGCGCGTACCCGCCCCAACAGCGATGCCGCCTGGATCTGGTCATTTATGGCAGTGCGCTTGAAATCGGCAAGGCCCTCACCGACTACGGCGGCCTGTTCCTGTACGGCTTGGTAGAGCGCTTTCTCCTCGTCACCCAAACGGGTTTCAAGGGCTACCTTGTCTAGCCCTGCGCGCATGTCGTCGACACTGGCCTGCATATCTTCAAGATACGACTCAAGGTCCTCCGCGGACGCTCGCCCATTAGATTCGAGGATGCGTGCGCCGGCGGCATAAGCGCCGACCATCGCTGCCTGCGATGCCGCAGCGGTTTCCAGTACTTGGCGGTACTGCTGAAAACGCAACTGGTCGATCTCCTCGATCACCGCTTGTTGCTTGGCCAGCCCGCGGTAGGCCAGCACCGAGACGACCAGTAGAGCGAGCACAAATAAACCGGGAAGCACAAGGAGCTTGGCGCCGATTGAGAAGCCTTTCAAGAATGACATCGTGGGTACCATTTTTGTTTTTATAGGGCATGAATGGGCAGGCGACTCACCCTGCATAATTCTTTATACAGTATTTGATTCTGCTGTAAGAATTTTTAATCAATAATTCCCCGCCAAGGTTTCTTGGTATTTTTTATGAAATTGAGAACGCCAGTCCCGCTATCAGGTACCGAGGCTTCGTTGGAGCACAATGGCTACATGGAAGGCGCACTGGATGCAGCTCAGGTGGTGATTAACAGCCTGCATCAGATTGAAGACAGGAACTGGTGAGCTAGTTGGCGACGCCTAAAAACCATGCTCGACGTGTCGCTTCTGAGGCTTTAGAAGCCCTTCGTGAAAGGCGGTGATCAGTCAAAAACAGATGCTTTCTGTTCCCTCCCCATATGGCTGGAAAATGATCTAAAGATGATGAGACGTCACCGACAGACCGCTGGACCTCCTTTCGGCCTACTTCGGAAAAAAACAAGCCAACGGTTGACGACGATGAGCAGGTGATGGCCATACGACAGCCTTAGTGTCTATGATTCCATAATTTGAGCGGCCTCGAGGTGTCGTAGTGATAGGGAATATCTTCAGCGTTTTTTCTCGACGAAGGGAAAACCAGATTAAGCCGAAAAAACAGCTCACTCAGCAGTTCCGGCAAAGGACGTTCATGCTCATTCGGGACGTTGGTCCGGGCATGGTCGAAACCCTAGAGTTTCTTCATGACCGGCTTTCCTACCTGCTCGGACGCCAAAAACTCTCTGAAAAGAACAATCTTTCCTACGCCGATGACGCTTTCGAGTTTCTGCATACCTGCAGCGACCCCCACTTCCTTGATGCCATTGAATACCTAGTCCATAAGGAAGGATGGCATTACTTAGGCGGTCACCACGAGCCAGTGATTGATCGTTTGAACGAATTTTTGAGCATTGATGATCTTCCCTACTTCGTTACCAAACCGGTATGGGAAACCCGGGAACAAATGTACCGAGGCGCCCTTACGCAGTTCACCGGAATCCGTGAACAGGCGAAGGTCATTCCAAAGGAAAGCCAAGCTATACACGAGACGGCTATCGAGCCCGCTCTGAAGCTATTGCGTCAGCCTGCATTCCTCAATGCGAACTCCGAATTCATGGCAGCTCTGGAAGACTTTCGGCATGGAAAATTCGGCGACTGCGTCACCAAGTGCAACAGCAGCTACGAAAGCGTCATGAAGGTGATCTGCGGACAGAAAGGCTTCGGGTATGCCCAAGGAGACACAACCTCAAAACTCATTCGAACCATCATGCAGAAAACTGAGATGGATACCTTCTGGGAGCAGCCACTGATGACCGTCGGCACGCTTCGCAACAAACTGAGCACTTCGCATGGTGCGGGTGAGGTGCAGAAGGTAGTGCCCGAGCACGTGGCGAAGTACACGCTGAATATGACGGCATCTGCGATCATTTTTTTGCACGATCAGGCTTACCGGGCCAACCCCTGAACTCTTCAATTAGGCTTGCGGGAGTGGAAATGCGTCGTTTCGATACCAAACCTCTGATTGCATTGGCGACGGCTCCAGAGGACCAAGGTGACCCTTGGTACAACAGTGCCGAGCAAGCTGTGCAGTACATGACAGCAAATTCGGAATCAGACGAGATTGTGATTTACGTTAGCGCCCCTTTCCTTCTCATCGTCGGGGCACTCGCACCGACCGCTAATGTCACTCCCCCCGATGGGGACGCGCTTCAAAATCTCTCACTGTTTACCGATGTTACCTGGTGCATCCAGAGGTCCTGGTGTTCCGCGGAAGGACATCGTGTCTACATTGAGGCACCCTTTCCAGAGGACAGCGGGTCTGCTTTAGCAGGCGGTGAACCTCTGGTCATTCGGCGACGTCTTGAGGGGGTTCATACCGGGCCAACACCGATCGAAATTAGCCAAAAGCTCGTACATTGCCTCGACATTCATTATGTGAATGAACGAAAGGCATATTGCCGCCTGAATGATAATGGCGACATCGAAGATGTCATCAGAATCCTGACTCTCCAAATTCCCGACCAGGTGGAGGACCGGGAAGTTGTCACGATCCTTCGTAAGGACTTGGACAATTACATGGCCCTAGCAGACATGGCGTTGGTCATGAAATTTGATTTTACTCGTTACGTGACGGGTAGTTTCAACGGCTGGCAGGGCGCTACTCGATACAACCGAGACGAGCCAGACCTGTTTTACCATGGTGGATCGACCGGGAAGGCGAGCTTCGCGCATGGAGCCATGGTGGTTAGGACTAAGGCCACGGTTGAAGAACAAGAAGAGGCGTGGCGCAAAGATTTCGACGGTGATCCAGATCGTGAGTACGTGGTCTTCAAAATCTATGACCGTAAGAATGACCTCCAGGTCGAGGCCTCTTGCAGCCCCGAGCACATCGTCAGCTATTTTGAGGACAGCGATCTTCCCTGGCAGATATCTCCCGCTTTTTTCAGGGTTGAGGTTCTTAATCGCTTCAAGGGCGATCCTGAGAAGTACACGCTAGAAGACCGGAGCATTTCGTGCAGAGGGACTTGGTACCTTAAATCTTACGATATAAATGAGGCCGGCCAGGTTCATGCGTACATCTGGGATCTATCGAAGCTCCCTTACGATGAACAACTGTACTGGAAAGCCTTCAACGAATGGCCTAAGGCTCCCATCTCCGAGCGGGCGCATCGAACGGACATCGAGGGCGACTGGTACACCGAATATCACCCATTGGATGCACTCAAGCACAAGATCCGAACACTCGACAAGAAAAAGCCTGCCTGGTGGAACCCTCGCGGTGAGGAACTGATCGATAGCGTACTTGCTCCAGCCACAGACTCGCCTAAGGAATGGGGTGACGAAATCATGGCTCTCGATCAATGTCTGTTAGAAGGCTTTCTCGACAAGCCCCTGCGCAAGGTGGCTGAAACTAAAGGCCGCGTCCTGGAGCCAACCTGGCGCTCGCTCAAGTTGTTGTACGAAATTCTTGTGGGAAGCTCAATCAGCGCAGAGGACGCTAAGCAAATCTTGGCGCCGATGAGAAAGCTCCATGAGCTTCGTAATGAGATCCGGGGACATGCAACCAACGAAAAGAAAGCTGTCGCTATTCGGGAAGCCCGCACCACCCATGGAAATTTCCGCACCCACTTCTTCCACCTGGCCGAAGGTTGTGACCATACCCTTGTTGCTGTGTTAAGAGCTCTCGAAATTGATATCGACGAATGAGCAAGGGAATAGTCTCAACAGCTCGCGCCAGCTAGCTGTTGAGGGAAGTCACTAGCAATCCACTACGCTATCCGTTTAGCTGTTGTGAGCATTCAGAAAGAGTCGGCCTAGCAGTGTCGTAAAGCGACTTCAGCCACCACAATGCTGGTGTGTGCTATCACAAACACAGATAACGCTCCTGCGAAAAGACTCATGGTCTGCGCCAGCTCAGGTTTGGACTGAACGTCGCTCTTGCCGCGCACAACGCTTTTTCCTATTCCAAATGATGGAGAAATCATACGGCGCAAACAGCGGGTGGCAAGGGAAGCAATCTAGACTCATACGTGCTGAAGATGATGCTCACCCTAATTCGGTAATCAGGCCCGCCCAAAAAAAGGATTTTGAATGAAAGTCGCAGTATTGGAGATCCAAAACTTCCGTGGAATTCGTCAAGGCAGGATTCAGTTTAAGCAACATCCTGTCCTAATTGGAGCGAACAATACCGGCAAAACCACTGTCATCGAAGCTTTGACATTGCTATTCGGGCGCGAGCGTATGGTGCGAGAGTTAACGGAGCATGATTTCTACGGATCGGATCCACAGCCGGCAGACCGAATTAAACTCGTAGGGACTGTCACCGGTTTTGCATCTCAGGACCCAGTTGACCACATGGAGTGGTTCCGAGACGGTCGAGGGGTCCCGAAATGGCTTGACGAAAGCACTGGCGAAGTGAGCCCAGTACGAACTGCACGAGCAACGCAGTTGTGCTGCCAGATCGGCGCACAAGCCTATTTTGATCAAGATTCGCTTTCGGTTGAGATGGTCAGATACTTTCATGACCATGATCATCCAATAGATCCATTTGCAGACGATGCTCCGGTCGGGGTGCCCTCGAAACTCATCAAGGAGATGGGGTTTTACCTTGTTAGGGCTAGTCGAACTTGGGACAAGGTATTTTCTTGGGGAAGTGAACTATTCCGGCGCACACTGCAGGCAGCTGCTGCGCAGCCTTCATCTGCAATAATCGCGGAGAGGGATCGCCTTAGAAGACCAGGATCGCCCATCGAAGAAGATGAGCAGATTAGCGCGTTGATCAGTAACGTAAATACTGAACTCTCGAAATGCATACCCAACGCACCTGCAGTACAGCTAAGGGTCACCAGCACTGATAGCCGTTCGTTGCTGGATTCGGTGGCAGCACACTTTGCAGTTGGAGATGGCTTGGGTGTTCCCGCAGCCAGGCAAGGAAGTGGTTTGATATCGCTGCAAGGCCTACTCTTGCTACTGGAACTAGGCAGAGGTCGGGCAGAAGCTGGCGAAGGGTTTTTGATGGCTCTGGAGGAGCCTGAGCTGCACCTCCCGCCTGCAGGCCAGCAACAGCTTGTCCAACGAGTGCAGGCTTTATCTACTCAAACGTTCATCACCACCCACTCACCAATGATTGCAGCGGTGTCCGATCCGACATCTGTCTTGATTCTACGAAACGAAAATGGCCAGCTGTCGGCGCTACCGTTTTTGCCTGAGCGGCTACCGCCGCAAGCGCAAAATTGGCAGCGCAGATTCTTTCAGCAAAGCCGTGTAGACGTGCTCTCTGCGCTCATGCATCCGTGCGTCCTGGTTCCTGAGGGACGCGCAGATTTCCAACTTTTGAAGACAGTGCTTCGCCCTCTGATGCTGACGGAAGGTTGGTCCTCCAGCATGGATGCTATGTTCGGTCTGCAGGTTGGCGTGGTACCTACCGAGGACGCAAAAGTAGTCGAAATCTATGAGCTATTGTCTCGCTCGCACAATCGTGTCTGCTGCCTAGTAGACGGGGACGGCGACGGCCAACGATATACAGTAGGTTTGCAGGCAAGTGCGTCCCCTCCGCCAGTAATAATTCGGTGGAAAGAGAACGAGATGATCGAGGACGTCATCGGCTGGATTCTGCGAGCCGATGACGAACATATTCTTTTGGCTCTACGCGACATCCCCAACGAGCCGCCGGCCGATGTTGACGATATTGTGGCTCACTTGAAACTCAAGAAAATGGACGTGATCTGCTACGAAGCGGTGGCGGACGCGATCGTAAACTCTGAGCTATGTCGAAGGAGAGCTTCCGACCTATTTAGTGCTTTAGCACATACCTGTTCTGCTGTCCCTAATCAGCATTTTGCCAGAGCCGCCGATGGTGCGTGGGTGTTCCACGAATGAACATAAGATCATTTTCAGGAGCCGCCGGCTGTGGAAAGACGTACCAGCTAATGGCTACGCTTTCCGCACATTTGGAAGATCGGCCGTTGCAAGACGGCCAGAAAGTCCTTGCCCTCACATTCATGCATGGGTCTAGGCGACGTCTTGATGACCGACTCGCAGGAATTGCCAGACTCAATTGCCGCTATGACTGCACTACGCTTGATAGCTTCGCCTGGCGGATTGTTTGTAGGTGGAGAGCTCTACTAGCCCATCTGGGGGAGGAGTTTCCAGATGTAGGAGCCTATGAACGAGTCTGCGAATTAGCGTCGACTCTGATCGCACGAGACGAAGTTGCTCGCTGGGTAGCAGCGACGTTTCCGGTGGTTGTGGTGGACGAAGCACAGGATCTAACGCCGAGCCGTCTAGCCATCGTCCAAAGTCTAGCGCCGCACGTAGCGCTGCTTGTTGCATCGGACGAATTTCAGTGTCTTGTGGAAGAGTTGCGCCCGAATGCGGCGTGCGAATGGCTTGCAGCTGTGGGGAATGAAGTGGTGTTGGAGCAGGCGCAGCGAACAAACGACCGGTACCTGCTCGCAGCCGCCAGAGCGGTTCGATCCGGGCAGGCTCCGTTAAGCGCGGGCAATTTCAAAGTGGTAGCCACTCCGAATGCGGGAATGGCAGGTACTTGGATTTCTAACGCTATCAGCTGGAATAGAGCGGGAAACAGAGTCGCTATCATAACCCCGACAATGGGTACGTTTGCTAATCAAGTTCGCCAATGGGTGGAGTCTCGGACGACTAGCAGACAGAATGGTCCCCACCGTGTGAGCTTAGAACAACCAGAATCAGTACGTTCTAGAGCGCTTATCGATACGCTCGCTTTACCTGCCCAAGCTAGCTTGGCCGAAGCCCGAGCATTGATTGCAGATCAACCTCGTAGTATCAAACTAGACTTCATAAACCTGCTTGATAGGCAGCGAAGGACCAAAGGTCAGGCGATTTTTTCACGTGAAGAGATGGAATCGGCGATTCTCCAGGTTTTCTCAAATCAACGACGGTTTGTTGGGAACGACGGGGCTGGGGTTCGCCTTTTGACCATTCATGGCGCCAAAAATCGAGAATTTGATTTAGTCCTCGTCCTTTGGCCTGCGGCCATAAGTGGAGATGAGATGCAGAAGCGGCGATTGCTCTACAATGCGATCACACGCGCTAAGAGTCAGTGTTTGGTGTTAGTCCAGAGAGCCCAAGCAATGTCCCTACCGCCATTCACGTACCCAGCACAATAGTATCTTGAAGTCCTTGGCTTAATTGGACAGCCTTATGCTGACTTGGGATTGTCACTCATGAGCCTTAAACCAGTCGTCGATCATTCCTTTTAACCGATCACCGAAGAAGCTCGGGAAGTGACCGCCATCGGGAATACCTGGAACATTTTATGCTCCAGGCATATTTGCAACTAATCGGAAGTCGTAGCCAGCTGGCTTCGCATACCTACCAGTCTTCAGTTGAAGAGCAAAAAACGGGGCCAAATGTACCTACCCCTATTTTTTTCGCTTGCTCTTCAATTCGACCAGCCTGCAGCACATCGTGCTTAGTGGGAAAGTGGCGTAAAAGGAAATGAGCGTTTTGTCTAATGCGCTCGGGCACTTCTGTGTCGCGAGCAAGTTCCGTCAGGAAAGCATGAGTTTGTGCGACGGACCTGCTCCGTTCAAATGGCATCGTCATTTAAGGCTCCACGCGTTGAGGTCGTCAGTCCAACACAAGACGACCAGGTTCAGTCACCTATAATCGCTCTATAATCGCTCTATAATTCCCTATAAACCTGCGTCGTAAGCGGCCACCAAAACATCCTTCTGACGCCTGAAGGGGCTAATGGACAGACCAGGAACACGTGTTCGAAACGCGGCTTCAAAGCTCAAGCTTCCTGGCCCCCCCCCGTCTCTATCCTTTCGAGCAGCATCGACAGTACTTCAGCGGCAGCCCCCATCAGCATGAACTCCCTCGGTTCACCCATTGCAACGTCGACCTTGTTCACATGAATGACCGAAGCTCCCGACGCCAACGCAAGATCGGGAAGGCCTGCGGCAGGCATGACGATTCCGGAGGTGCCGACTGAGACCAGCAGATCGCAATCCTTCACCAACTGCACTGCAGTTTTCCAAGCCTGAGCTGGTAAATCCTCTCCGTACCAGACCACTGCAGGACGCAGTTTCCCGTTACACCGCTGACATCTAGGAGGGTCGATCAGAGCGCCTTCATCCGGCACTACTGATTGACTGGGTGACACAACCGCTGGCCGATGGCAGGCGAAGCACTTGGGCATTGCCAAACTGCCATGCAAATGCACCACATTTAGCGAGCCTGCTCGCTCATGGAGATCATCAATATTTTGAGTGATAACAGACACTTGGCGTTCTGAATTAATCATGCGCGGTATCACAAGATGTGCAGCATTGGGCTTTGCTTGAGCAACACGGAGACGCCGCCACAGATACCATCCCCATACCAACGCTGGGTTTTCCCGAAAGGCCTTGGCCGTATCTAAGTCCCTCGGATCGTATCCTGCCCAGATTCCAGAAAGTTTTTCGCGGTACGTGGGAATGCCGCTATCCGCGGAGATGCCAGCGCCGGTGAAAAAGACCACCTTCCTGGCCTTCTGCAGTGCGTCTACAGCTTGCTCTATGGCAGTCATGGCGCCAACCTTCCCGCTTTACACTTCAAGGAGCTGCGGCTGATCATAATTGATGCGTATCGTACGCAGCGCCCTGGTGGTGATCGACCGAGATGGAGAATTCATCAAGATGACCCTCGCGGTAATGATGATGCCGGAGTGAGGATCGGAAGCGACCTGTGCCTCTCCACAAAACGCCACAATGGGTGCGTGACTTACTCATTCAAAACAGCCTGAAACGAGAGTTCATCGTCTATCGATCTGTATATGTCACTGTCAATACTGCGAATTCTATGGTTTTCGACGGCGATTGCCACTAGACGGGCGATCTGTACCTACTCCCGCCAGCGGGCCGGGTGGCTCCAGGCTTCCATCACGATGGCGCAGGTTATTGACCAGCCTCTCATCCAGAGCGCCGAACCCCAAAGTGACTTTCTCTGCCTCTGGCTCAACGTCATCCGTGTTCGACGCTGAGTAGCCAGGGCTGAGCAAATAATGCGAAAGCAGTTTGTGATGGGGATACCGATTCTCAAAAAGCTTTAACAACCCCTTGAAAACTTCTTCCCCTGCCGGAGTTCCGGCAACCCGTCGAATTACGAATTCGGCGATGGCCAAACGCACTTCGATCTCACTCGCATTGAGTGGAAGCTCCTCTGAGGTTTCTTCAAACCACTGGTAGGTCCCGAACTTTAAAGGCTGATCAGTCATCTTGCGGTACCCGTCAGGAATGGAGCTCAGTGATTCACCGGACCGCTCACAAATTCCGGCCAACACCTTTACAGTTGACGTGGCGCCCTTTCAGGCAGTAATAAGCTCCAAAATACTGCAGCCTCATGCAAATGACATCAGCGGAATTCTTGTGCGCGCGCAAGTTGTTGCTGACCTCAATGCATCTTTCCGACGCCCTTGGATTGGGCCCCAGCAGTCACATGACGTGCTCCCGTTGTGCCCGAGGACTCAGCGCTGTATCTAATTCATGGTGCGCTCGTCCTTGGCCTCAGCTCCGCTCTTACCCAAAAAGGGCTGCAAAGACGTCTTCGGGAAAAGTGCTCACTGTAAGGGGAGTCGTGCTACCCCAGAGCGTGCGTTCATGTTTGAAGCGTTCTAGTGCGCATCAAAACGTGCAGTCGTGCTTAGCTCATGGGTCTAAAGGGGCTCGTTTTCGTCACCATAATAGCCCTCGCCTTTCGCACGCTCATTCTTCCAATACTGGATAAGCTGATCGATGCTTTCACTATTATGGGTTTCGAGTTCCCAAAAATCGGATTGCCGCCAATCATCGAAAGTCTGCTCCTGTAGTGCGGTCGCAACCTCCTGACAAGGCATCTGAGGGTCAATAAACTCCTCATAACCCCGGCCGCTAGCAAGCCATTCGTTAGGGCTGTACCCCTTGGGCAGATTGCAAAAGCGCCACCATCCGCGGTATGTCTCGGCAGTTCGACGAATGCAATCAGCGCGAAAATCCTTCTCATTCTTTTCCAACCAAATGCCCTTTTCGATCATGGAGTCGCGGTTGGCATCGCGGTCCACGAAAAAAATTTCGTGCATTTGAGGATCATGTTTAGCCCATTCATAGAACTCGCAGTCGATTCCTGACTGTCCCCACCGCAAAACCGTGCGAACCACTGCTGCCTTTGTAGAGCTAAACACCCATTCATACTCGCGTAAAAAGGTCGGATTGCTGAAGCTTTTCCCCTCACAGGCGTAGAGAAATCTGTGCCGATGGTTACTCCAAAATGCATCCAGCTCATCCAGCGTTCGCAAGCGGACAAAAAAAGTACTGTCTTCAAGCAACGTGCGCTCCGGCAAATCGATGCAGACGGGCATGCATGATGATTTCGTTTCCATAGACGTATAAATCTCGCAGTCTCTGTAGAAAATAACGCCCAGCCCGGTCAAAAAACACCATAAGACGCCAAATTATACTGTGAAGAGTATAGAACAAAATTGCTTTGACCGGCCTTATCGTTCCTTTTGCGAGAAGTACTTATGCGATTGGAACTCAAGCGGGCTATTGGTACCTCCATCAAGTCATTTCGACTTAAGAGAGACATTCCCCAGGAAAGCTTAGGTCCAAGCCAGCCCTACATAAGCAACCTCGAAGCAGGAAGAGGTAGTGCTTCAATTGACAAAATCGAGCAGATGGCAGATGTGCTCGGGGTTCATCCAATGAGCATAATCTTCGCCGGCTATCTCACTTCAAACGAGCATGCCAACAAGGATCATTTGTTTGAAAGGATTCGAATGGAGCTAGCTGAAATAGGGTTCTAACTGATTTCAGCTATGCGGTACCGCTGAAAATGATAGGAGGGGCCGCCCACCGTACAAAACGCAGAATTGAGTATTCTCCCCGCATCCCCTGCGGGAGCTAATTCGATTGCACCCACTGAATCATCTGGACTGAGCTGAGTTGCGCTTTCATAGCTCACTTCGAAAACCGTTGCCAACGCGGTCTTTGCGCAGGTGACCATGAGCATCTGCGGCGACGGCAACTGGCCATCCTCTAAAATTGGGAAGCTTAAATTCGATGGAGCAACTGCTTCGCTTGGCCAGCGCCTCACTCAATCAGGCAGAGGTGCCGCTTAGCTGGTAAGATGCGCGGCGTTATTACTTAAGAGGATTGTTTCAATGGCCACTAACCGTTCCCAGCGTCTGCGCAAAAAGCTCTGTGTAGACGAGTTCCAGGAATTGGGCTTCGAGCTGAACCTGGACTTCAAGGAAGATTTGGCTGACGAGGCAATCGATGCATTCCTCGACGCGTTCCTGAAAGAAGCCATGGAAGCTAACGGTCTGGGCTATGTTGGCGGCGACGACTACGGTCTGGTTTGCCTACAGAAGCGTGGTTCGGTCAGCGCCGAACAACGCGCTGCCGTTGAAGCCTGGCTCAAAGGCCGCACCGAGCTGACCAGCGTTGAAGTCAGCCCGCTGCTGGACGTGTGGTACCCGGAAAAGCCGATCAATCCGGTAGCTTGATGTTCAAAGGGTCATCCATCGTGATGGCCCTTTTTGTTTCTGAAGATAAGAACTCTAATCGTCAATTTAAGTCCCCCCGAACTCTCTCCCCTATTCGCCCCCCCTTACTGTCCGTGATCAAGCACGAGGACGATCCTATTCTTCTCACAGCATGCCTGGCATTTACCGCTTCTCCATTACCGCCCCACATCTGAAACCCTGCATTTAGTATCCGGGGGTCGCCCCCTATCGGCTTGATGACTCCATTCACTATCAAATTCGGAGAAATCGCGGCAAATCTCAATTAGCTTTCGAGCATCTTCCATCTCCTCAAATTGAGGTAAACGGATGGCGGGAGGGCTGCAGGTTGGAATGTTGCGGTGGTGATAGGACTACCGTGGCACACCCCCGAAGGAGTGATCGGCTGAAAGCGGCTTGATGCTTGAAGGGAGAGCGGAAGAGCGGGGGATTCAGAGAAAAAAGTGACAAAGCGTTTTTGACAACATTCGAACTATTTTTTGCTAATCAGCAAAACTTGAAATTCATCGACGCACAGTTTTTTGCGCAGACGCTGGGAACGGTTAGTCGCCATTGGAACAATCCTCATAAGTAATAACGGGCGGCACTTTAGCAGTTTAAGCCGCTAATTGCCCGACTCTCTGGGGCGCGTCGCTGACCGTCGGTAAAAAAATTGCGGATTAGAAGGCCACGGCAAGGCACAAGCCGTTGCACCTTGGGGCATAATGCCGACACTTTCATGACCACTGAGGGAATTTATCTTCATGCCCTCGCCTTTTTTCCCCTCGAATGCAGGGTTCAATTTCACATGATCAAATCTTTGCGTCCCTTGTTACTGGCCGGTTTCCTTCTTCCTCTGGCCTTCTCCGTTTCCGCCGCCACCATCAACACCGGTCTGTCACCCAACGTAGAAAAGGCCCTGAAGGCCAGCAAGCTTCCGGACAACGCCCTGTCGCTGGTGATGATCCCGCTGAACGGTCCTGGTACACCGACCATTTACAACGCTGACGTTTCGGTCAACCCGGCTTCGACCATGAAGCTGGTAACCACCTATGCGGCGCTGGAAATGCTCGGCCCGAACCATCAGTGGAAAACCGAGTTCTACACCGACGGCACCCTCAGCGGCGGCATCCTCAACGGCAACCTCTACCTCAAGGGTGGCGGCGATCCGAAACTGAACATGGAAAAGCTCTGGCTGCTGATGCGTGATTTGCGCGCCAACGGCGTGACGCAAATCACCGGCGACCTGGTGTTGGATCGTGGCTTCTTCGTGCAACCGCAACTGCCGGAATTCAACGACGATGGCAATGACGACAACAAGCCGTTCCTGGTCAAGCCTGATTCGCTGATGGTCAACCTCAAGGCCTTGCGCTTCGTGGCACGCAACGACAATGGCCGGGTCCTGGTGTCGGTGGAACCGCCGATTGCCAGCATCAAAGTTGAAAACCAGGTCAAAGCAGTCAATTCCAAGCAATGTACCGGTGGCGTGCGTTACAACCCGGTGACCCAGGCCGATGGCAGCGTGACTGTGACGGTCGGCGGTCAGTTGGGCGAAGGCTGCAGCTCGCAGACTTATCTGTCGCTGCTTGACCACGCCACCTATACCGCGGGTGCCGTGCGGGCGATCTGGAAAGAACTGGGTGGCAGCATCCAGGGCAGGGACCGTCTGGCGCCAACGCCGAGCAACGCCAAGGTGCTGGCCCGGGCCTACTCGCCGGATCTGGCGGAAATCATTCGCGACATCAACAAATACAGCAACAACACCATGGCTCAGCAGTTGTTCCTGAGCCTGGGCCAGAAATTCCGCACCGACGCCGACGGTGACGACGCCAGGGCTGCCCAGCGTGTGGTGCGTCAGTGGCTGGCGAAGAAAGGCATCACCGCGCCGCACCTGGTGATGGAGAACGGCTCCGGCCTGTCTCGCGCCGAACGCGTGAGCGCTCGTGAAATGGCGGCGATGCTGCAAGCTGCGTGGCGCAGTCCCTACTCCGCCGAGTTCATCAGCTCGATGCCGATTGCTGGCACCGACGGCACCATGCGTAAACGCCTGAAAACCACGGCAATGCGCGGCGAAGCTCACGTCAAGACCGGCACCCTGAACACCGTGCGCGCGATCTCCGGTTACAGCCGTGACGTCAACGGCAACACCTGGGCGGTGGTGGCGATCCTCAACGACAAGGCCCCGTTTGGCGCATCGTCGGTGCTGGATCAGGTGCTGCTGGACCTGTATCGCCAGCCGAAAGTGCCGGAAACGGCTTCGGTGCTCTGACCCGATCTACACGACACCACAGATCCAATGCAGGAACGAGCCTGCTCGCGATGACGGCGGCACATCCAGCAATGATGTGACTGACAGACCGCCATCGCGAGCAGGCTCACGCCCACAGGGGTCAGCATGAAGGCTTAGTTCATCTCTGCTTCAACGCGATCCCGTCCCGCCTGCTTCGCCGCATAAACCCCAGAATCCGCCCGCAGCAACAGCGCATCCGCGCCCTCCCCGACTCGCCAACTGGCGATCCCGAAACTCGCGGTCACGACCCCGACGCCTTCGATCGGTGAACTGCGCAAGGCTTGCCACAGTTGCAAGGCCAGCACGTGGGCCTGTTCGCCGCCGATGTCCGGGCACAGCACCATGAACTCCTCGCCACCCAGGCGGCAGAACACGTCGGTACGTCGCAGACGATGGCCGATGCGCTCGCACACGGCCTGCAACACCCGATCACCCACGGCGTGGCCATGCTGGTCATTGATGCGCTTGAAGTGGTCGATGTCGAGCATGATCACCGACAACTCGCCACCCCCGCGCTCGACCCGGGCCATTTCGGTGGTCAGGCGCTCTTGAAAGTAACGGCGGTTGTGAATTCCGGTCAGGGAGTCGGTGATCGACAGCGCCCGCAGTTCTTCTTCCACCCGCTTCAGGTCGGAAATGTCCGAGATGTAGCCATGCCAGAGCACGCCGCCGCCCGGCAGTTCCTCCGGGGTCGCCTCGCCGCGAACCCAGCGCAGACCGCGCTGCGGCAGTTGTACCCGGTACTCCTCGCGCCACGGGCTGAGCGTATTCGCCGATGCGCGTATCGAGTCGCGAACGCGGGTTGTGTCCTGGGGATGAATCCGCGTGAAAATCGCTTCGGCGTTGAGCAGCAAAACGTCCGGCTCGAGTTCATAGATCTCGCGAATCCCGTCGCTGGCGTAGATCACACTGAAACGGCCGTCGAATTCCATCTTGAATTGATAAATGCCACCGGGCACATGGGCGCTGAGCTTTTTCAGCAACAGGTCTCGGGCGGCCAGGGCCTCGTGGACACGCTTGCGTTCGGTGATGTCGATGCAGATCGCCAGATGCCCGACCCACAGGCCTTGCTCGTCGAGCACCGGGGTCGCGAGCATGTTCACGGTCAAATGGCTGCCGTCCTGACGGACCAGCGTCCACTCCCGCGCTTCATGACCGCCCTCTTCTCCACCTTCGACCAACATCGCCTGGCAGGTCGGAATTAGCTTGCCATAGCGCGCACTCAATTCCGCCGAGCGTGCGACCAGCTCTCGGGGAAAGTGAAGGTTTTCCAGGGTCATGCGCCCCACCACTTCAGCGCTGGAGTAACCCAGCATTTGCTCGGCCCCGGCGTTGAAGGTGTTGATGACACCTCGCAGGTCGGTGGCGATGATCGCCACTTGCGTCGCAGCATCCAGCACGCCGCGCAACTGGCCGTGAGTGCCGCGCAATTCCTGCTCGCGGGCGTGCAGCTCCTGGGTGCGCTGCTCGACCATTTTCAGTGCGCGCTGGCGTTGGCTGACCAGCACGTAGAGCAACGCAC
The DNA here is from genome assembly GCF_058797635.1 of Pseudomonas sp. GW823-FHT02C02. Classification (NCBI taxonomy): domain Bacteria; kingdom Pseudomonadati; phylum Pseudomonadota; class Gammaproteobacteria; order Pseudomonadales; family Pseudomonadaceae; genus Pseudomonas; species Pseudomonas sp. GW823-FHT02C02. The sequence goes on from NZ_JBXAJV010000009.1 coordinate 119,233, forward strand.
TGAGCAGCACACTGAGCAAGCCACCGAGCACCACCAGGCTGGTCACCGAGGAATGGTTGGCTTTCAGAAAGGCTTCGCTGGGCAGGATATCGACTTGATAATCGTGGTCGGCCATACGCAACAGGCGTGTCGCGGACAATTCACTGGGCGCAGGCGGGTTAGAGGACTCGTAAAGCACTTCATGCTGATCGTCGGTGGACAGATCGAGGATGCGTACCGAGAGATAGTCATAACTGGCCTCCGGCAACCCGTCCGCCAGCAACTGGCGCATGCTGATCACGGCCATGACATATCCGTAGGGTTTCATGTCCGCCGTCGCCGCATCGCGCTGACGCTTCACCGGCGCCACCAGCAGCACGCCACGCGCATACGCCGGCTCGATGCCGACCAGATGCATCGGCTGCGAGACGGCCATGCTGCCCAGTTTGTCCGCCCGATCAAGGGTGGCGCGGCGTAACGGCTGGGCAAACAAGTCGTACCCCAGCGGCGAGCCGAGTCGGCTTCGGGTCTGGCTGTAGCGCACCGCCACGTATTCATCCCGCTCGGCAGCCAATTGCAGCTGGCCCTTGGCATTGAGCTCACGCAGAGTGAAGTCGCTCAAACCGTCTTCTTCACGCACCTTGCGCTCGAACGCCGCCCGCTCGGCACGGGTGACCCGCGCCGCGAATGAATACGCCTGCGTGCGGTGCAGCAGCGGTTGGGTGTAACCGTCGAACTCCGCGCGGGAGACTGACTCGGAATTGGCGAAGAACCGGCGCAGGCCGTCGAGGCGCTGCTCCTGATCTTCGAAACGTTCTTCGATGCGGCTGTAACGTTCGCTGGCGAGCAGCTGGAAACGTTGCCGTAATTGATGGTGATACAGATTCAGCGTCGACCAGGCCAGCAATCCAGTGAGAACCCCACCGACGAGCAATACCAGCAGCGCGACCAGCCAGGCCGAGACATCTTCACTGATAAAACCCAGGATCTTGGGGCGCACGGCGTGCAACGACATAAACGCAACTCAAAACGCCAGGTGCGGGAAAGCCCATTGGCCATGCGTTGAGTTATAGCTATTAGCCATCAATTTGACCAGCACAGAAAGAAGCCAAGAGCCTTTAAAATCAAGGCTCTGTGGATCCAATCCCTGCAAGTGTCAACGAGCCGTGATTTTCCAGGCTCGGTGGATCTTGCCATTACGGGCGAAATCCGGATCGATGGTCTGGGCGGTGATTTCTTCAACGGCATAACGCGCGCTGAGGTTTTCCTCGAGCGTGAACTTGCGGAAGTTGTTGGAGAAGTACAACACGCCGCCCGGCGCCAGGCGCGCCATGGCCAGGTCGATCAACTGCACCTGGTCGCGCTGCACGTCGAAGATCCCTTCCATGCGCTTGGAGTTGGAGAACGTCGGCGGGTCGATGAAGATCAGGTCGTACTCGTCACGGCAGGCATCGAGCCACGCCATCACGTCACCCTGCTCCAGACGGTTCTTGTCGGAGAAACCGTTCAGTGACAGGTTGCGACGCGCCCAGTCCAGGTAGGTTTTCGACAGGTCGACGCTGGTAGTGCTGCGCGCGCCGCCCTTGGCCGCGTGAACGCTGGCGGTCGCGGTGTAGCAATACAGGTTGAGGAAGCGCTTGCCGGCCGCCTCTTTCTGGATGCGCATACGCATTGGGCGGTGGTCGAGGAACAGTCCGGTGTCGAGGTAGTCGGTGAGGTTGACCAGCAGCTTCACGCCGCCTTCGTTAACCTCGACAAACTTGCCCTGGGCCGCTTGGCGTTCGTATTGCTTGGTGCCGCTCTGACGCTCGCGGCGCTTGACCACCACGCGGCTCTTGTCGATGTTCAGGGCCTGCGGAATCGCCGCCAGGGCATCGAACATGCGCGCCGAGGCTTTTTCCGGGTCGATGGACTTCGGCGCAGCGTATTCCTGGACGTGGACCCAATCGTGATACAGGTCGATGGCCATGGAATATTCCGGCATGTCGGCATCGTAGACGCGGTAGCAATCAATGCCCTCGCGCTTGACCCACTTGCCCAACGCCTTGAGGTTCTTTTGCAGGCGGTTGGCGAACATCTGCCCGCCTTCGCTCAAGCGCGGTTGCTCGATCACTACCGGGGCCGGTTTGATCGGGTTGCCGTTCTTGTTGTACTTCTCGTATTTGCCCGGTGCTACGTCGTTGTCGGCGACTTCGACTTCGGCTTGAACTTGTTCGCGCTCGACCTGACGCTGTTCCGGGGTGCGACGCTCGCCGGTGACGAACTGGTCCGGCGTGACTTTGATCAGCAGCAACTTGCACGGCAAGGCGCCGTTCCAGAATGAATACTGTTTGTGGCTGCGGATGCCCATGCGCTTGCCCAGGTCCGGCGCGCCGGTGAACACCGCCGCTTCCCAGTTCAGGCAGGCCTGACGCAGACGCTCGCCAAGGTTCTGGTAGAGGTAGAGCAGGCTCGCCTCGTCGCCCAGACGCTCGCCATATGGCGGGTTGCAGATCACCAGACCTTTCTGGTTCTGGTCCGGACGTGGCTCGAACGTGCCGACTTCGCCCTGGTAGATCTTGATCCACTCGCTAAGGCCCGCACGTTCGACGTTGTTGCGGCCCGGTTGAATCAGGCGCGGATCGGCTTCGTAACCGCGAATCCACAGCGGTGGCTTGGCCAGGCCGGCGGCGGCGCGTTCGGTGGCTTCTTCGTGGAGCTTTTTCCACAGCGCCGGCACGTGGCCGAGCCAGGCGGTGAAGCCCCACTGTTCGCGACGCAGGTTCGGCGCCATGTCGGCGGCGATCATCGCCGCTTCGACGAGGAACGTACCGACACCGCACATCGGGTCAGCCAGTGCGCCGCCTTCGGCCGCAATGCGTGGCCAGCCGGAACGGATCAGGATCGCGGCCGCGAGGTTTTCCTTCAGCGGCGCCGCGCCCTGCTGCAAACGATAACCGCGCTGGTGCAGGCTGTGACCGGAGAGGTCGAGGGAGAGAATCGCTTCGCCACGGTCCAGGCGCAGGTGAATGCGCAGGTCCGGGTTGAGCTTGTCGATGGACGGACGATCGCCCTGCGGAGTGCGCAGTTTGTCGACGATGGCGTCTTTGACTTTCAGGGCGCCGAAGTGCGTATTGTCGATGCCCGAGCCGTGGCCGCTGAACTCGACGGCCAGGGTGCCGTCATTGAGCATGTGGTCTTGCCACTCGATGTCGAGTACGCCGTGGTACAGGTCTTCGGCGTCCTTCATCGGGAAACGCTTGAGCACCAGCAGCACCCGGTTCGCCAGACGCGACCACAGGCACAGGCGATAAGCGGTTTCCATGGTGGCCATACCGCGCACGGCAGAGGTGTGCTCACGTGCTTCTTCAAGGCCAAGCCCGACGGCTTCCTCGATCAGCAGGCCTTCAAGGCCTTTGGGACAAGTGAGGAAGATTTCGAATTGATCGGACATTGGAATCTCAGAGCCTTTAGCTAAGTGAACCGGCAACGCATTGCCGGCCCGGTTTTCAATCAGGCGCTTTTCTAAAAGAGCGCCCGCGTGGCACGAAGGTGTGCCGTCCCACCTGTGCTGCTCAGGTTAGAAGAGCTTAGATGCACAGGCAGATAAAAAAGTTGATGCAACAAAATGTCATAAGTCGACCCTTCGTCGAATAATCGTCCTGCTTAACAGGATCCATTCTCACAAAGGATTAACTCCATCATTCTGTGGGGGGCCGATCATACAGGGCTTTGACCAAGAAACACGGGACAAACATCGAGTTACTTATGGCCGTTGCATCTTTATGGTTACGTTCTTATGACAAAACGATCATTCCCTCGATGTGACGCATTGGTTAGAACTCAACACAGGTTGACGCCGCAACGACGTCAACACCTTGGCTCGCGACGCCGGCAGCGAGCCCCAACGGCAGGAGTTTTTTTCTGCCAGACCTCAATTGAGGTCGACGCGATAAATACAGTCAACAAGTGAGGGCAACACCCTATGAGAAGACTTAAGCGTGATCCGTTGGAAAGAGCATTTTTGCGCGGATATCAATATGGCGTTGGTGGCAAATCCCGTGAGCTTTGCCCATTTACTCTACCGTCGGTACGCCAAGCCTGGATTAACGGCTGGCGAGAAGGACGCGGCGACAACTGGGACGGTATGACCGGCACTGCGGGAATCCACAGACTCAACGAACTTCACGCCGTCGGCTAACACAGGGCACAACACTCCGACACGACAATCTGATTACGTAACGACTTACCACGCACGCCCCATCCGGGCGGCGGGCTCCGGCCCAGGGGCTCCTTCGAGGAGCCCTTTTTTATGCCCGCCAATTACCTGGAATCTGAACACTGCTTTTGTGGCGAGGGAGCTTGCTCCCGCTGGGCTGCGAAGCGGCCCCAGAACCAGTCACAACTCGGAGTGTCAGGTAAAACGCGGTTGCGGGGTTTACGACTGCTTCGCAGCCGAGCGGGAGCAAGCTCCCTCGCCACAGAAAACCTCAGCGCCAGGACCTGCTCAGCCCTTCAGCGCAGCGCCGCGATGGCGTCGACGGACTCGCGAATCAGCGCCGGGCCTTTGTAGATGAAGCCGGAATAGAGCTGCACCAGGCTAGCACCCGCAGTGATTTTCTCAGCCGCATGCTTGCCTTCGGTGATGCCGCCCACGGCGATGATTGGCAAGCGACCCGCCAGTTCCGCCGCCAGTACCTTCACGGTGTGGGTGCTCTTGTCGCGAACCGGTGCGCCGGACAGACCGCCCGCCTCATCACCATGCTCCATGCCTTCAACGCCCACACGGCTCAGGGTGGTGTTGGTGGCAATCACTGCGTCCATCCCGGTTTCGATCAGCGCTTGCGCGACCTGAGCGGTTTCTTCATCGGTCATGTCCGGCGCGATCTTGATCGCCAGCGGTACATGTTTGCCGTGGCGCAGGGCCAGTTCCGCGCGACGGGTCGCCAGATCAGCCAGCAATTGCTTGAGCGAATCGCCGAATTGCAGGCTGCGCAGGCCCGGGGTGTTCGGCGAGCTGACGTTGACCGTCACGTAACTGGCGTGGGCGTAGACCTTGTCCAGGCAGATCAGGTAATCGTCGACCGCGCGCTCAACCGGCGTATCGAAGTTCTTGCCGATGTTGATGCCCAGCACGCCCTTGTACTTGGCCGCCGCCACGCGTGCCAGCAGGTGATCGACGCCGAGGTTGTTGAACCCCATGCGGTTGATGATCGCCTCGGCCTCCGGCAGACGGAAAATCCGTGGCTTGGGGTTACCCGGCTGCGGACGCGGGGTGATGGTACCGATTTCGACAAAGCCGAAACCCAGCTGGGCAAACCCGTCGATGGCCGCACCGTTCTTGTCCAGACCGGCCGCCAAACCGACCGGGTTCGGAAACTCCAGGCCCATGACGCTGACCGGCATTTTCGCCGGCGCCTTGCACAGCAGACTGTTGAGGCCCAAACGCCCGCCCGCGCCGATCAGGTCCAGGGACAGATCGTGGGAGGTTTCCGGGGAAAGTTTGAACAACAGCTGACGGGCCAGGGTGTACATGGGCGGTTTTGACTCGAATGGCGGCGAAATGAGGCGGCGATTATAGCCGGGCATCGGTGCCGCAAGCGAGGCGCGCAACAAAATCAGCGGACGATGGCATATGCCTTGCACCCTCACTGACATCAGCACTCATGCCAACGGCGGGATGAGTCGAAAGACAAAGGCGTCGTCACTTGGCCTTGCCCTGGCAAGCAGCCCGGTACGACGCTTTTTTTTGGAAGGTGTTTAACCATGAATGAAACCACAGCGGGCCCACTGGCCTGGGTCAATGGCAGTGATGCCCCGGAAAAGACTGAGATCAACCTCGGCTTCATGGCCCTGAGTGACTGCGCCTCGGTGGTGGTCGCGGCCACGCAGGGTTTCGCGCAGCCTTACGGCCTGACCCTGAACCTCAAGCGCCAGTCGTCCTGGGCCAACCTGCGGGACAAACTGGTCAGCGGCGAACTCGACGCCGCCCACAGCCTGTACGGCCTGATCTACGCCGTGCACCTGGGCATCGGCGGCGTGGCGCCGACCGACATGGCGGTGCTCATGGGCCTGAACCAGAACGGCCAGAGCATCAACCTTTCTCATGGCTTGCAGGCCTTGGGGGTGACCAGTCCTGAAGCACTGGACCGGCACGTGCACCAAAGTCGCCCAAAACTGACCTTCGCCCAGACATTTCCGACAGGCACCCACGCCATGTGGCTGTATTACTGGCTCGCGAGTCAGGGCATTCATCCGTTGCAGGACGTCGACAGCGTGGTGGTGCCACCACCACAGATGGTCGCGCACCTGCAAGCCGGACGCATCGACGGCTTCTGCGTCGGCGAACCGTGGTCCGCCAGCGCGGTGAAGCAGAATCTGGGGTTCACCATGGCAACGACCCAGACCATCTGGCCCGATCACCCGGAAAAAGTCCTCGGCTGCACTCGCGCCTTTGTCGAGCAGTACCCCAACACCGCCCGGGCGTTGGTGATGGCGATCCTCGAAGCCAGCCGCTTCATTGAAGACGGCAGCGAGAACCGCCGCAGCACCGCGAAGCTGTTGAGCGCGCCCGAATACCTTGATGCACCGCTCGATTGCATCGAACCGCGCTTGCTTGGCGACTACGCCGATGGCCTCGGCAATCGCTGGCAGGACCCGCACGCGCTGCGTTTCCATGCGGGCGGTGAGGTCAACGTGCCGTACTTGTCCGATGGTATGTGGTTCATGACCCAGTTCCGCCGCTGGGGCTTGTTGCGCGACGACCCGGATTACCTCGGCGTGGCCCGTGAGGTCCAGCAACTAGACTTGTATCGTGAGGCCGCCAGCGCAGTCGGTGTTGCCGCCGAGGGTGAGGACATGCGCAGCAGCCAATTGATCGACGGCAAAGTCTGGGACGGCTCCGACCCGACCGGCTATGCCCGCAGTTTCAAGCTGCACGCAATGAGCGAAAGCTCGCACCGAATCGCCAGCCGCTGACAGGAGATTGCGAATATGTTGCGTATCCTGCTGATCAACGACACCGCGAAGAAAGTCGGTCGCCTGAAAGCAGCCCTGACCGAAGCCGGGTTCGAGGTGATCGACGAATCCGGCCTGACCATCGACCTGCCCGCGCGCGTCGAAACGGTGCGTCCGGATGTGATTTTGATCGATACCGAGTCACCCAGCCGCGATGTGATGGAGCAAGTGGTGCTCGTGAGCCGCGACCAACCGCGACCGATTGTGATGTTTACCGATGAACATGACCCCGATGTGATGCGCCAGGCAATCAAGTCCGGGGTCAGTGCCTACATCGTCGAAGGCATTCACGCACAACGCTTGCAGCCGATTCTCGACGTGGCCATGGCGCGCTTTGAAAGCGACCAGGCCCTGCGCGCCCAGCTCAACGCCCGCGACCAGCAACTGGCCGAGCGCAAGCGCATCGAGCTGGCCAAGGGGCTGTTGATGAAGATGAAGGACTGCAACGAGGAAGAGGCTTACACCCTCATGCGCCGCCAGGCCATGAGCCGGCAGCAGAAACTGATTCAGGTGGCGGAGCAGATTATTGCCATGAGTGAACTGCTCGGCTGAAGCCTTGCGAAGTCTGTGAAGACGCCTTCGCGGGCAAGCCTCGCTCCTACAGGTGCCCACGACATCTGAACTCACCACAAAACCTGTAGGAGCGAGGCTTGCCCGTGAATGGCCGCAACGCGTCATCAAGGTGTTGGCACAGATCTGGCTAAGTAATCCATACAGGTAACCAACGGCGGTTGCCCCACCTACGACAAAGACGTCGCTCACCTCATTTGCCCACGGCGAATCGGGTGGCGGCGTTTTTTCGTTTTGGCCCCAGAGATCGGGGCCGGTGGTGCGGCCGAGGCGGCGCCCCACCTGCAAGCTTCTGACTCCTTCTCGAGACTCCCTACAGCTGAGGTGCGCGATGAATTCAAGCTTCTGGAAATCTGGCCATACCCCGACATTGTTCGCGGCCTTCCTCTATTTCGACCTGAGTTTCATGGTCTGGTACCTGCTCGGCCCACTGGCGGTGCAGATCGCCACCGACCTGCAACTGACCACCCAGCAACGCGGGCTGGTGGTGGCCACACCGATTCTGGCCGGGGCCATACTGCGCTTTTTGATGGGCTTGCTGGCTGATCGCCTGTCACCCAAGACCGCTGGCCTGATCGGCCAGGTGATTGTCATCTGCGCCCTGTTCGTTGCCTGGAAACACGGCATCCACAGTTACGAACAAGCGCTGCTATTGGGCTTGTTTCTCGGTGTGGCCGGCGCATCCTTCGCCGTCGCCCTGCCGCTGGCCTCGCAATGGTATCCGCCGCAGCATCAGGGCAAGGCCATGGGCATCGCCGGCGCCGGCAACTCGGGCACCGTGCTTGCCGCATTGATCGCCCCGGTGCTGGCGGCCGCCTTCGGCTGGAGCAACGTGTTCGGCTTCGCCCTGATCCCGCTGATCCTGACCATCATCGTGTTCGCCTGGCTGGCCAAAAACGCCCCTGAACGGCCGAAAGCCAAGTCCATGTCCGACTACTTCAAGGCCTTGGGCGACCGCGACAGTTGGTGGTTCATGTTTTTCTACAGCGTGACCTTCGGTGGCTTCATCGGCCTGGCCAGCGCCCTGCCCGGCTATTTCAACGACCAATACGGCCTGAGCCCGGTCACCGCCGGCTACTACACCGCAGCCTGCGTGTTCGGTGGCAGCCTGATGCGCCCATTAGGCGGCGCGCTGGCCGACCGATTCGGCGGGATTCGCACGTTGCTGGGGATGTACACAGTCGCAGCGATCTGCATCGCGGCGGTGGGTTTCAACCTGCCGAGTTCCTATGCAGCGCTGGCACTTTTCGTCTGCACCATGCTCGGTTTGGGTGCGGGTAACGGCGCGGTCTTCCAATTGGTCCCGCAACGTTTTCGTCGGGAAATCGGTGTAATGACCGGCTTGATCGGCATGGCCGGCGGCATCGGCGGTTTCGCACTGGCAGCGGGCATGGGCGCGATCAAGCAAAGCACTGGCAGTTATCAAATGGCCCTGTGGTTGTTCGCCAGCCTTGGCGTGCTCGCCTGGTTCGGCCTGCACGGGGTGAAACGTCGCTGGAGAACCACCTGGGGTTCGGCCGCTGTGACCGCTGCCCGGGTCTGAGACTGCAATGAGCCTGCAATTGAGTTTTGCCGAAGCGAGCGCCATCGGCCCTCGCGAGGAAAATCAGGACGCCCTGCGCCTGGTCACTCCGGCCCCGGCGCTGGCGGCAAGCAAGGGTTACCTGTTTGCCATCGCCGACGGGGTCAGCCAGTGCGCCGACGGCGGTCTCGCCGCCCGTTCGACTTTGCAGGCCCTGGCGCTGGACTATTACGCCACCCCGGAAACCTGGGGTGTCGCGCAAGCGCTGGATCGCCTGCTGCTGGCGCAAAATCGCTGGTTGCAGGCCAATGGCGGTGGGCAACCATTGCTCACCACTGTCAGTGCTTTGGTCATGCGCGGCAGGCGTTTTACCTTGGCCCATGTCGGCGATTGCCGGGTGTACCGCTGGCACGCCGACACCTTGCAGCGGGTCAGCGAAGATCACGTCTGGGACCAGCCGGGCATGCAGCATGTGCTCAAGCGAGCGCTGGGGCTCGATCAGCATCTGGTCCTGGATTTTCTTGACGGTGAACTTCGCCTCGATGAGAGCTTTGTGCTGCTCAGTGACGGCATCTGGGCGGTGCTGGGCGACACCGCCATTGCGGCGATTCTGCGCGACCAACCGGACCTGCACAGCGCGGCGCAAACCCTGGTCAGCGCAGCGCACCTGGCGGGCAGTCAGGACAATGCCAGCGCCCTGTTGGTGCGAGTCGATGCCCTCGGTGAGACGAGCATTGGCGATGCGCTGATTCATCTGCAGCAATGGCCACTGCCACCCGCATTGAAACCGGGCCAGATGTTCGAGGGCTGGCAGGTCGAAGGGATGCTCGGCCAGAGCCAGCAGTCGCTGCTTTATCGGGTTCGCGACAGCCAACAACACCCCTGGCTGCTGAAAACCTTGCCCGGCGCACTGCGCGACGATCATCTCGCCGGTCAGGCTTTGCTGTCGGAGGAATGGTTTCTCAAGCGCGTGGCCGGACGGCATTTCCCTGAAGTTCATGCCGCCAGTCAGCGTCAGCATTTGTATTACGTGATGCGCGAGTATTCCGGCTCCACTCTGGCGCAGTTGCACGAACGGGTTGCCGCGCTGCCGCTGGCGCAATGGCAGGATCTGGCCGAACGTCTGCTCAAGGCCGTCGGCATGCTGCATCGCCGGCAGATTCTTCATCGCGACATCAAACCGGAGAACCTGTTGCTGGGCGACGACGGTGAATTGCGCTTGCTGGATTTCGGCCTCGCCTACTGCCCTGGTCTGTCAGAAGATCAACCCACGACCTTGCCCGGCACGCCGAGCTATATCGCGCCGGAAGCCTTTGCCGGTGAGGCACCGACACCGCAACAGGATCTGTACGCAGTCGGTGTCACCCTGTATTTGCTGCTGACCGGGCATTATCCCTACGGCGAAATCGAAGCCTTCCAGCGTCCACGCTTTGGCGTGCCCGTCAGCCCCAGCCGTTACCGCCCCGACCTGCCGGACTGGATCGCGCAAAGCCTGGAGCGCGCGGTCGCGGCGGATCCGGGTCAACGGTTTGAAACGGCGGAAGAATGGTTGCTGTTGCTGGAGCAGGGAGAGCGACGCAGTTTGAGTGTGCGGCCCAGACCGCTGCTGGAGCGCGAGCCGTTGAAGGTCTGGCGGACGCTGGCGCTGGTGATGTTGGTAGTGAATCTGGTGCTGCTGGTTTTGCTGTTTCATGGCTGATTCCGCGTCGCGCCCATCGCGAGCAGGCTCGCTCCCACAGGGGATCTCCAGTGTCCGGGAGACCATTGTGGGAGCGAGCCTGCTCGCGATGGCGGACTGACAGCCCCGCCAGCCCCATCAGCAACTCGCTCCATTAATGGGCAACGCGCTTTGATTCGGTGCAATAAATCGGACGCTTTGACTCAAAACTGTTATTTCCCGCTCTAAACCCGGGTTCTGACGACTTGGCACAACCACTGCATTACCTCTCCCAACAGACATAAAGCCCAGCCTTCAACGATGAAGGGTGTGCTTCCCGAGAGAACGGGACCAGGACAAAGGCGTCCTCGCTAGGCAACTAGCGGGACGCCTTTTTTTGTTTGCGCAAAATATGTCGAGCAAGACCTGACAGCCCTGATGAGGCGGGTCCGAGCTCCCCGGAGAACCTGATGAAAAAACTAAAACTGGTGATGATCGGCAACGGCATGGCCGGGGTTCGTACCCTGGAAGAACTGCTCAAGTTGAGCAACGAGCTGTACGACATCACGGTCTTCGGCGCCGAACCCCATACCAACTACAACCGCATCCTGCTGTCCCCGGTACTGGCCGGTGAACAGACCTTCGAAGAGATCGTACTGAACGATCTCGACTGGTACCTGGACAACAACATCAAGTTGCTGCTCAACCGCAAAGTAGTGGAGATCGACCGGATCAAACGCCGCGTGATCGCCGACGACGGCACCGAAGCGGAATACGATCGCCTGCTGATCGCGACCGGCTCGACCCCGTTCATCCTGCCGATCCCCGGCAACGCTTTGCAGGGTGTGATCGGCTATCGCGACATCGCCGACACCCAGGCCATGATCAACACCGCGAAAACCCACAAGCACGCCGTGGTGATCGGTGGCGGTCTGCTCGGCCTGGAAGCTGCAAACGGTCTGATGCTGCGCGGCATGCACGTCACCGTGGTGCACATCGGCGAGTGGCTGCTGGAGCGGCAGCTGGACAAAACCAGTGGCCAACTCCTGCAAACCGCCCTTGAAGCCCGCGGCCTGCATTTTCGTCTGAGCGAACAGACCCAGGCCCTGCACGATGCCGGCAACGGCCGGGTCGGCTCGGTTGAATTCAAGAATGGCGACATCATCCCCGCCGACCTGGTGGTCATGGCCGCCGGCATCCGCCCAAGCACCGAACTGGCGGAAAAATCCGGCATCCCCTGCCATCGCGGGATTCTGGTCAATGACACCCTGCAAACCTATGACCCACGGATCTACGCCATCGGCGAATGCGCCAGCCACCGCGGAACCGCCTACGGCCTGGTCGCGCCGCTGTTCGAGCAAGCCAAGGTCTGCGCCAACCACCTCGCGCAACTGGGCTTCGCCACCTACAAAGGCTCGGTGACCTCGACCAAATTGAAAGTCACAGGCATCGACCTGTTCTCCGCCGGCGACTTCATGGGCGGCGAAGGTACCGAAACCATCACCCTCTCCGACCCGATCGGTGGGGTCTACAAAAAACTGGTGATCAAGGATGACGTGCTGGTCGGCGCCTGTCTGTACGGCGACACGGCCGATGGCGGGTGGTATTTCCGACAGATTCGTGAAAATCACGACATCGACGAGATCCGCGATCACCTGATGTTCGGCGACGCTTCGTTCATGGAGCAGGCCATCGGCGACGCAGGACACTCCGGCAGGGAAGCACGCTGATGAACCAGATTACCGCTTCCACCTGTTGCTACTGTGGGGTCGGCTGCGGCGTGCTGATCGAGCATGACGGCGAGCGCATTCTCGGCGTCAGCGGCGATCCGAGCCACCCGGCGAACTTCGGCAAGCTGTGCAGCAAGGGTTCGACCTTGCACCTGACGGGCGACTTGACTGCGCGAGCGTTGTACCCCGAACTGCGCCTGGGCAAAGGCCTGGCCCGCAGCCGCACCGACTGGGACACCGCCCTCGACCACGCGGCCAATGTCTTTGCCCGATCCATCGCCGAACACGGCCCGGACAGCGTGGCGTTCTACATTTCCGGGCAGTTGCTGACCGAGGACTATTACGCTTTCAACAAACTGGCGCGAGCGCTGGTGGGCACCAACAACATCGACAGCAATTCGCGGCTTTGCATGTCATCCGCAGTGGTCGGCTATAAGCGCAGCCTCGGGGCCGATGCGCCGCCATGCAGCTACGAAGACCTGGAACTGAGCGACTGCGTGATGATCGTCGGCAGCAACATGGCCTACGCCCACCCGGTACTGTTTCGTCGCCTGGAAGAAGCCCGGTCCCGCCGCCCGCAGATGAAAGTCATCGTCATTGACCCCCGTCGTACCGACACCTGCGATTTGGCCGACCTGCACCTGGCGATTCTTCCCGGGACCGATGTCGCCTTGTTCCATGGGATTTTGCACCTGCTGCTGTGCGAAGACTGGGTCGACCGCGATTTCATCCAGGCTCATACCGAAGGTTTGGCCGAACTGACCAATCTTGTACGCGATTACACGCCGTCAATGGTGTCGCAGCTGTGTGGGATCGAGGTCGAGCAATTACAGGAATGCGCCAGATGGGTCGGCACCTCCACGAGTTTTCTGTCGCTGTGGTGCATGGGATTGAACCAGTCCACCGCCGGTAGCGCCAAAAACAGCGCACTGATCAATCTGCACCTGGCCACCGGGCAAATCGGCCTTCCCGGCGCAGGACCGTTCTCCCTGACCGGTCAGCCAAATGCCATGGGTGGACGGGAAACCGGCAGCCTGTCGAACCTGCTGCCGGGCCATCGCGAAGCGGCCAATGCCGAGCATCGCGCGGAAGTGGCGGCCTATTGGGGCGTTGATCAACTTCCGGAAAATGCCGGGCTTACCGCAATCGAGTTGTTTGAGCAGGTTCGCAGCGGAAAAATCAAAGCCCTGTGGATCGCCTGCACCAACCCGGCCCAATCGTTGCCGGACCAGACCGCCGTGCGCGCTGCCCTGGAGGCCTGCCCGTTCGTGGTGTTGCAGGAAGCCTTTCGCACCACCGAAACCGCCGCGTTCGCCGACCTGCTGTTGCCTGCCGCCAGTTGGGGCGAAAAGGACGGTACGGTGACCAACTCCGAACGGCGCATTTCCCACGTTCGCCGGGCCATCGTCGCACCGGGTGAAGCGCGTTCCGACTGGGCGATCACGGTGGATTTCGCACAACGCCTGGAAAAACAGCTGCGCCCCGGGCAAAACAGCCTGTTTGCCTTTGAAACGCCGGCGCAGGTCTTCGACGAATACAAACACCTGACCCGCGGGCGTGATCTGGACTTGTCCGGCATCAGTCATGCGCTGATCGACCGCCTCGGCCCACAGCAATGGCCTTTCCCCTCTGGCGCCAGCGAAGGCACTGCACGCCTGTATCTCGACGGTATTTTCCCGACCGCCAGCGGACGTGCTCAGTTTGTGGCCGATCCGTATCGCGCGGCCAGGGAACAACGCGACGCACACTTCCCGCTGACGATGATCACCGGTCGCTTGCGCGATCAATGGCACGGCATGAGCCGCACCGGCACCGCCGCGCAGCTGTTCGGGCATGTCAGCGAGGCCGTGTTGAGCCTGCATCCGGATGAAATGCGTCGGCATCGTCTGCAACCCGGCGATCTGATCAGCCTGAAAAGTCGGCGCGGCGCGGTAATCGTGCCGGTCGCCAGCGACGACAGCGTGCAGCCTGGCCAGGCCTTTCTGCCCATGCATTTTGGTGACCGTTTCCTCAAGGGCGGCGTGAACACCCTCACCCTGCCCGCTTTTGATCCGCTGTCAAAACAACCGGAACTCAAACACAGCGGCGTGCGACTTGAGCCGGTGCAGTTGCCGTGGCAGCTGTTCGCCCTGGTCGAAGGCAATGTTCAACAACATTTTGAGACGCTACGACCGCTCTGCGAGGCGTTTTCCTACGCCAGCCTCAGCCTGGTCGGCCGTGAACGCCCTGCGCTGCTGATACGCGCTGCCAGCGCCACCGCGCCTGATCCGCAACTGCTGCGTGACATCGATCAGTGCCTGGCGCTCAACGACGGTCCCGTACTGGCCTACGACGACCCACGACGCTCCATCGGCAAACGCGTGCGGATCGAGAACGGTCGGATCACCGCGATTCGCCTGGCCGGCGAAACACTCGCCCAACACTGGCTGCAAAACCTCTGGCTTGAGGGACGCGTCGACGAACAACTGCGCCGTTGGCTGCTGGCACCACTGAGCGCGCAGCCGGGTAACGCGGGCACGGCGGCAGCGGGCACCAAAACCCTTTGCAACTGCAAGAACGTCAGTCAACGCGCGGTCTGCGCCGGCATCAGCCGTGGCCTGGACTTGCAGGGCCTGAAACAAGAATTGGGCTGCGGCACGCAATGCGGCTCCTGTGTACCTGAAATCAAGCGTCTACTGGCTGCCACTGCGCAGCCGATCGCCGTTATCGCGTGAGGAAAATACGATGAGCGCAAAAGTCTGGCTGGTGGGTGCAGGTCCCGGCGACCCTGAATTGCTGACCCTCAAGGCTGTTCGGGCGTTGAGAGAAGCAGATGTTGTGCTGATCGACGATCTGGTCAATGACGCGGTGCTGGAGCATTGCCCCGGCGCGCGGATCATTCCTGTGGGCAAACGCGGCGGCTGTCGTTCCACGCCTCAAGCCTTCATTCATCGCCTGATGCTGCGTTATGCCCGCCACGGCAAATGCGTGGTACGGCTCAAGGGCGGCGATCCGTGCATCTTCGGTCGCGGCGGTGAAGAGGCACAGTGGTTGCGCGAGCACGGCGTTGAAGTCGAACTGGTCAATGGCATCACTGCCGGGCTGGCGGGTGCGACGCAATGCGATATTCCGCTGACCCTCAGAGGCGTTGCCCGTGGCGTGACGCTGGTCACCGCCCACACTCAGGACGGCAGCAGCCTGAACTGGCAGGCCCTGGCCCAGGGCGGCACGACGCTGGTGATTTATATGGGCGTGGCGAAGCTGAGCGAGATCCGCGAGCAGCTGCTGGCCGGGGGGATGGCGGCGGATATGCCGGTGGCGATGATTGAAAACGCGTCCCTGGCGCACCAACGGGAATGTCGGAGCAATTTGACGGCCATGGAACAGGATGCCTCAGCATTCGAATTGAAAAGCCCGGCGATCCTGGTCATTGGCGCGGTAGCAGCCCGCTCTGCGCTTTACTGTGGGAACGAGTCTGCTAGCGAAGCGGACTTGTCCGTCGACATCAATGCTGGATATCAACGCGCCTGACGGCTCGCCCCTCACCAAATCGCAGACAAAGAAAAGCCCGGCCTAAGCCGGGCTTTTCTCAGAGCTGCGGGCTAATTACTTAGCTTGAGCTTCAACCTGCGCTTCTACGCGACGGTTTACAGCGCGGCCAGCTTCAGTTTTGTTGTCAGCAACTGGGCGGGATTCGCCGTAGCCAACAGACTGAACGCGGGTCGATTCAACACCGTACTGGTTGGTCAGAACTTGCTTAACGGCGTTTGCACGACGCTCGGACAGTTTCTGGTTGTAAGCGTCAGGACCGACGGAGTCAGTGTGACCTTCAACAGTAGTGGTGGTGGATGGGTACTGTTTCATGAAATCAGCGAGGTTTTTGATGTCGCCGTAGCTGTTAGGCTTGACTACCGACTTGTCGAAGTCGAATTTCACGTCCAGTTCAACACGAACAACTTCAGCAACTGCTGGGCAGCCATCAGCGTCAACAGTTACGTTGGCTGGGGTGTCCGGGCACTTGTCAACGTTGTCGCAAACGCCATCGTTGTCGCTGTCGGAGCAGACTTCAGCTGGTGCTGGAACTGGAGCAGCAGCAGGCTTGGAGCCGCCACCGAAGTTCACACCGATACCGACGCTTGGAGCCCACTCGGTGTCGCCTTGGTCGATGTTGTACTGAGCTTCAACGCCAGCACGGGCATAGAAGTTGTCAGTGAAGTACAGCTTGGCACCGCCGCCAACGTTGGCGAAGGTGGAACGGTTACGACCGTTGCTGCCATTCTGACCAATGCTCTGGTCCGAGAAACCGGCAGAGACGTAAGGACGCAGCATGTCACCTGGGTTGTTGAAGTGGTACAGAGCGTCCAGAGCGGTGTTAGCGCCCTTGATGTTACGACCGTCGTCGGAACGAACGTTGTGCACTTCGTCGTAGCCCAGACGCAGTTCAACGTCGTCGGTCAAGAAGTAACCGATCGAGCCGCCGAACAGGTTGCCGTTGTTCTTGAAGTTACGAGCGCTGTCGAATTGTTCTTTCTTAGCGAAGCCTTCGATTTCAACTGCGCCTTGGCCTTGTGCCAGAGCGCCGAACGAAGTGGCGGCAATCAAAGAACCAATGGCCAAGCCCAAGGTGTTTTTCAGTTTCATCCGTTAAATCCCCATCTGGTGATTGTGAAGCAGTCCCGCAAACCGGGGGACAACTCGGCGGCAAGTCTATCAGAACTTGCCTACACGTAAGAGATATTTGCGCCGAACTAAGTTTCAGCAATGCCTGCAAATTTCTCACGCAATTTGTCTAGAGCGCGTTTGTACCGCATTTTTGTTGCACTCAAACCCATGTGCATGATGTCTGCGATCTCCTGAAACTCCAGCTCTGCGACAAATCGTAGCACCAGAATTTCACGGTCAATCGGGTTCACATACACCAGCCAGCGATCAAGTCCACCCTTATCCTCGGGTTTCGGCGTCTTTTCTTCAGACGCTTCCTCGAGGGGGTCCAGACTCAAAGCGTCCATCAAGCGACGCTTTCGCCGTTCCTTCCGATACTGTGTGATGCATTCGTTGTACGTGATGCTGTAGAGCCACGTTTTGAACTTCGATTTTCCCTCGAAGTTCTTCAGGCCATACAACACCTTCAACATCACTTCCTGACAGACATCGTCCGCGTCGCGATCGTTCCCCAGATATCGTGCGCAGACGTTAAATAATGTTCGTTGGTAACGCCGCATCAGTTCTTCATAGGCGCGTGTTACGTGAAACAGCTCGGTATGCGAGCGCGCGACCAACTCCTCATCAGAGAGCTCGCGGGGGTCGTAGCGCGTGGAGAGCGATTGAGCTTTATTCAAAACAAGTCGGGCCGACAGTCAGGTCAATGTCCGCCGCAGCCCTTACAGGGCACTTTGCGGCGGCATACATTAGCAGGGTTTGCCGGGTTAGCGGCTACTCACATGCTGCTCCAGGAGGATCCGATTGGAGAGAGAGACTAGCTCACCCTCATCGGTCAGCAATGTGGTTTTAACCGTGCCGATCTCTTCGATCTGACCTTCGACCTCGCCAACACGCACTTGTTGCCCAACCTGATACAACTCACGCACATAGATTCCCGCAAGAATCTGACCGGCAATTTCCCGGCTTCCCAACCCCATGGCCAGCGCAACTGCCAGACCAACGGTAATCAAAACGATCACAATCACGTGGTTGAGCAGGTCAGTCTTGACCTCCAACTGGCTGATCGCGACCGAAATACTGATGATAATTACCAGCCCCTGGGCAATTCGCCCCAGGCCCGCAGCGTAATCCAGCCCTACGCCCTCTGCGGCACCACGCACCAGCCCATTGGCCAGTTGCGCCAGCAAAACACCCACCAGCAGCACCAGCGCGGCGCCAAATACTTTTGGCAAATACAGCGCAAGCATGTCAAGCGTAGCCGAAACTCGCTCAAGTCCAAGGGACTCTGCGGCAGAAACCAGAAAAATCAGCAGAACGAACCAATAGACAATCTTTCCGATCAGGGTCGAGATCGGCACTTGCAAGCCGGCCCGGGACAGCAATTTGGTCAGACCGGTGCCGCCCATCAGGCGATCAAGGCCCAGCTTGGCGAGCAACTTCGACAGCAAAGTATCCAAAAGTTTCGCAACGACGAAACCCAACAGCAGCACAACCAGCGCGCCGAACAGGTTCGGGATGAAATTGGCCACCTTGGTCCATAACGCAGTCATTGCAGTGACGAGGCTCTGTGTCCAGAGATCAAGTTCCATATTCAATCAGCCTTATCAGCGGTGCGAACGGTAGGTTTACGGTGGCGGGATACCGGCGAGACGTGGGCCGAGCCGTTATTGAGGGCAATCATCAGCGCGGGCAACCAGCGGCCCAGCAGGCTGAACAGATCGCCAGCGCCGACTTGGCGGTTGGCGGTTTTCAGGACACGCCCAAGGCACGCATCGTCGTCACGGGTGGACGGCGAGGCGTTCAGCATGTCGCGCAAAGACTGTTCAAACGGATCGTGCATACGCACCTCTCGTGATGTCTGTGAAAGACGCGGTCAAATTTGCCCGGGTCACATGGCTCATCGTCACACCCAGCGCAAACGTCTAAATAACCACCACTGTCCGAGCGCTACCGAAACCATCATCAGGCACGCGATCAGGAACCCATAAGGGCTGGCGGAGAATGGAATTCCACCGACGTTGATGCCCAGAAGACCGGTCAGAAAACTCATCGGCAAAAAGATCCCGGTGATGATCCCGAAGCGGTACATCGTGCGATTCATGCGCACGCTCAAACGTCGGTCTTCAGCCTCGAGGACCAGCCCCACCCGCTCCCGGGTCAATTCCAGCTCCTCAAGATATCGGGTCAGGCTGTTGTTCAATTCGTTCCAGTAATCGCCATCGTCTTCGACGAACCAGGGCAGTTTTATCCGCGTCAGCTGTCCGAAAATTTCCCGCTGCGGAGCAAGGAAACGTTTCAGTGCAGCAGCCCGTCGACGGATCTGCAAAATGGCGCCGTGCTCGGGTGTATACCGTTCGTCGGCATCCAGCTTTTCTTCTTCCTCATCGACCACTTCCGAGAGGCAACTGACCAGATCCTGCACCTTGTGGGTGAGGTACTGAGCCATATAAAGGATGAGTTCGGAGGCGGTTCTCGGCCCTTTGCCTTCGGCCAGCGTCACCAGCAACTCATCAGTGGCGCGCAATGGACGCAGGCGAAGGGAAATCACACGCTGGGCTGAGGCGAAGATACGCACCGAGACCATGTCTTCCGGTTCTGCGCCCGGGTTCAGGTTGACCCCGCGCAGAAACAGCAGCAGTTCGGAGTCCGGCAGCGGCAGAAGGCGCGGACGGGTGTTCTCTTCGAGCAGCAGGTCACAGCTGAATTCACTCAGACCGCTGGATTTGCGCAGCCAGGTCTGGGTTTGCGGGTGACTGCGATCCCAGTGCAGCCACAGGCTTTCATGGGCCTGTAGCTGCAAGTCATCGAGTTCAGTCCGGGCTATCGAACGCGCACCGCCTTTACCATCCAGCACCAGGGCATGCACCAGCCCCCACTGCGCGTTTTCTTCCTCGAACATCCTCACCCCTTTGTTGGTCTTGCGCTTTATTCAGGCATCTTCAGCGGGCTTGGCGAGATGATCACGCCGTTGTTGTCCGCGTAGATGTAATGGCCTGGATGGAAGGTCACGCCCGCAAAGGTCACCGCCACGTTGAGATCGCCGATACCACGCTTATCGGTCTTCATGGGATGGCTCGCCAGTGCCTGAACCCCCAGGTCGGTTTGCGCAATGACGTCGACGTCACGGATGCAACCATAGATCACCAGCCCTTCCCAGCCGTTGTTCGCGGCTTTCTCGGCGATCATGTCGCCCAGCAGGGCACGACGCAGGGAACCGCCACCGTCGACCACCAGCACCTTGCCATTGCCCTTGAGCTCGGCTTGTTCCTTGACCAGCGAGTTGTCTTCGAAGCACTTGATGGTCACGATTTCGCCGCCGAAAGAATCACGGCCGCCGAAATTGCTGAACATCGGTTCCAGCACCTGCACCAGCTCCGGGTAGGCGTCGCACAGGTCAGGCGTGAGGTAATGGTTCATCGAGAAACTCCTGTAGAGAGGAAGACAATCGAGTGTGTCGCAAAGTGACCGGAACAGCTCAATGCGTCATATCTTAGCCTCAAGCCGAACAGAGCGAAATGCCCTTGTTAGAGCATCAGGCTCAGATTGCCGTGGTCAAATCCGGCTTTTCTCCCAGTAAAGGCGTTTGCTGATCAGCCAGCCAGCGCGCTACCAACGGCCAGACTTCGGTTTGGGCGGCTTTGCTGACGAGCATTTCCACGTGACCGAAATTATCGCCAAAGCCCTGCTCGCGGCCAAGGTTGATGAATTGCTTGTGTTCGGAACCCATTTGATCGAACAACTTGCGGCACGCCCATGCCGGATCCTGGTGATCGCCAGCGGCACTCACGGCCAGCACCGGTATTTGAACGTCGGCCAATCCCGCCCACCAGTCCTTCTGCGCATCGCCGAAGCGCCCGAACAGGCCATACCAGCGCATGCTTTCCAGGGCCAGGCCAATCGGCTCGTCCTCCGGGCCACGCTTGAGCCGCGAACCGGACAGTTGGGCGAAACGCTTGAGAATGAAGCGCCCGCTCCACTCCACCGGTGGAATTTTCAACGGCCAGTAGGTGCGACTGACCTGCGTGCCGAAGAACGCCGCCGACGCCACGACAGGCTCGCCGATGTATTCCCCACCCAGTGCCGCCGCCAATGTGATGCCGCCCAGCGAGTGACCGATCCAGTGCGGGACCTGACCGCTCTGCTCGCGCACGAACGCGCCAATGGCCGGCAGATCGTAACGGGCGTAGTCGGCAACACGGTTCTTGCGGTAGTTCTGATTACGCTGGGACAGGCCGTGACCGCGCATTTCGGGAATCCAGACATCGAATCCCAGACGCGTCAGGTAAGCGCCCAGCCCAAGTCCTTTCGGCGAGAACCAGAACCGGCGATTGGAAAAGCTGCCGTGCAACAAAATCACCGGCACGCCACGCACGGACGATTCATCAGCCATGCCAAGACGCGTCACAGCCAGTTCGACGGTGCCGTCAGGGCTGTTGCCAGGTTTCAAACGATAGACATCTTCGCTCAGATCGCCGCGACGCTCGGCGCTGATCAGGGCGACAGGAAATAGGTTGCTGCTGCTTTGCATAATGCTCTTGCACAAAAAAGGGCGGCTTCCAGAGGAGCCCGCCCTACTTGAATCTTAAAGCCCCAGCCACTAAAGCGGCCGGGGCTTCACTCACACCATCAAGCCGAAGCCTGACCTTCAGCCAGGAAGAACCAGGTTTCCAGCACGGAATCGGGGTTCAGCGAAACGCTTTCGATGCCCTGCTCCATCAGCCACTTGGCCAGATCAGGGTGGTCCGAAGGGCCCTGACCGCAAATGCCGATGTACTTGCCAGCCTTGTTGCAGGCCTGAATCGCGTTGGCCAGCAGCTTCTTGACCGCCGGATTACGCTCGTCGAACAGGTGCGCGATGATCCCGGAGTCACGGTCCAGGCCCAGGGTCAGCTGGGTCAGGTCGTTGGAGCCGATGGAGAAGCCGTCGAAGAACTCGAGGAACTCTTCAGCGAGGATGGCGTTGGACGGCAGCTCGCACATCATGATGATGCGCAGACCATTTTCGCCACGCTTCAGACCGTTCTCCGCCAACAGATCGATGACCTGGCTGGCTTCGCCGAGGGTACGGACGAAGGGCACCATGATTTCGACGTTGGTCAGGCCCATCTCGTTGCGCACGCGCTTGAGGGCACGGCATTCGAGTTCGAAGCAGTCGCGGAACGATTCGCTTATGTAACGCGAGGCGCCACGGAAACCCAGCATCGGGTTTTCTTCTTCCGGCTCGTAGAGCTTGCCGCCGATCAGGTTGGCGTATTCGTTGGACTTGAAGTCCGACAGACGCACGATGACCTTTTTCGGCGTGAACGCAGCGGCCAGAGTGCTGATGCCTTCAACCAGTTTCTCGACATAGAAACCGACCGGATCGTCGTAACCGGCAATGCGCTTGTCGACGCTGTCCTTGATGTCCTGCGGCAGCCCGGCGTAGTTCAGCAGCGCCTTGGGGTGCACGCCGATCATGCGGTTGATGATGAATTCCAGACGGGCCAGACCCACACCGGCGTTCGGCAGTTGCGCGAAGTCGAATGCACGGTCCGGGTTACCGACGTTCATCATGATCTTGAACGGCAGATCAGGCATGGCATCGACGGAGTTTTTCTTGATGTCGAAGCCCAGTTCGCCTTCGAAGATGTAACCGGTGTCGCCTTCAGCGCAGGAAACAGTCACGCCCTGGCCGTCTTGCAACAGCTGGGTGGCGTTGCCGCAACCGACCACGGCCGGGATGCCCAGCTCGCGTGCGATGATCGCCGCGTGGCAAGTACGGCCGCCACGATTGGTGACGATGGCGCTGGCGCGCTTCATGACCGGTTCCCAGTCCGGGTCGGTCATGTCGGAGACCAGAACGTCGCCTGGCTGGACCTTGTCCATCTCGGACACGTCCTTGATGATGCGGACCTTGCCGGCGCCGATGCGCTGGCCGATGGCGCGACCTTCAACCAGCACGGTGCCGGTTTCTTTCAACAGGTAACGTTCCATGACGTTGGCCTGAGTGCGGCTCTTCACGGTTTCAGGACGGGCCTGAACGATGTAGAGCTTACCGTCGTCGCCGTCTTTGGCCCATTCGATGTCCATCGGGCACTTGTAGTGCTTCTCGATGATCATCGCTTGCTTGGCCAGTTCGCTGACTTCAGCGTCGGTCAGGCAGAAACGGGCGCGATCAGCCTTGTCCACGTCGATAGTCTTGACCGACTTGCCGGCCGTGGCGACTTCGCCGTAGATCATCTTGATGGCCTTGCTGCCCAGGTTGCGACGCAGGATGGCCGGACGACCGGCGGCCAGCGTGCCTTTGTGGACATAGAACTCATCCGGGTTCACCGCGCCTTGTACGACGGTTTCACCCAGGCCGTAGGCGCCGGTGATGAACACCACGTCACGGAAGCCCGATTCGGTATCGAGGGTGAACATCACGCCGGCGGTGCCGGTTTCGGAGCGGACCATGCGCTGCACGCCAGCCGACAGGGCAACCAGTTTGTGGTCGAAGCCCTGGTGGACGCGGTAGGAAATCGCGCGGTCGTTGAACAGGGAGGCGAACACCTCTTTGGCGGCGCGAATAACGTTTTCGACACCACGGATGTTCAGGAAGGTTTCCTGCTGACCGGCGAAGGAAGCGTCCGGCAGGTCTTCGGCGGTAGCGGAAGAACGCACGGCCACGGCCATGTCAGGGTTGCCGGCCGACAGCGTGGCGAACGCAGTGCGGATCTCGGCGTTGAGTTTCTCGGGGAATTCGGCTTCCATGATCCATTGACGGATCTGGGCGCCAGTCTTGGCCAGGGCGTTGACATCGTCGACGTCCAGGGCGTCGAGGGCGGCGTGGATCTGATCGTTCAGGCCGCTCAGTTCCAGAAAATCACGATAAGCCTGAGCTGTCGTGGCGAAGCCACCGGGCACCGATACACCGGCACCTGCGAGGTTACTGATCATCTCGCCCAGGGATGCGTTCTTGCCCCCTACGTGCTCTACATCATGGACGCCGAGCTTATCGAGGGAAACTACGTACTCTACCAAGGTGATCTCTCCACTAACTGTGTTGGAAAAGCTCAGAAGCCGGGCGCTCGGGGGAGCGTTTGCCAGCTGTATGGCCTGGACCTGGAAAATAAGTGAGAATGCGGGCCACTGGCGGCCGGCAAATCGCGCCTATCATATCCAAGATTCGTCACTAGCTTAAGGCCCAAGGTGCAAATGAAACGATCTGCTTTCTTTATTTCCGACGGCACCGGCATCACAGCCGAAACCCTCGGCCAAAGCCTCCTGGCGCAGTTCGAAAACATTACCTTCAGCAAATTCACGCGTCCGTACATCGACAACGTGGATAAAGCGCGGGCCATGGTACAACAAATCAACAAAGCCGCCGAAACCGACGGTTTCCGGCCGATTATCTTTGACACCATCGTCAATCAGGACATCCGTGAGATCCTCGCCACGTCCAATGGTTTCATGATCGACATTTTCTCGACCTTCCTGGCGCCGCTTGAACAGGAACTGACCGAGCATTCTTCCTACACCGTCGGCAAATCCCACTCCATCGGCACCAACTCCAATTACATGGAGCGGATCGAGGCGGTGAACTTCGCCCTCGACAATGACGACGGCGCGCGCACGCATTATTACGACAAGGCCGACCTCATCCTAGTGGGCGTGTCGCGTTGTGGTAAGACACCGACGTGCCTGTACATGGCGATGCAATTCGGCATCCGCGCGGCCAACTACCCGCTGACCGAAGACGACATGGAACGCCTGCAACTGCCCACCGCCCTGCGCGCCCACCAGCACAAGCTGTTCGGCCTGACCATCGACCCGGATCGTCTCACCGCGATCCGCAACGAGCGCAAGCCCAACAGCCGCTATTCGAGCTACGCCCAGTGCGAGTTTGAAGTGCGCGAGGTGGAGAACCTGTTCCGCCGGGAGAACATTCCGAACATCAATTCCACGCATTTTTCGGTGGAAGAGATTTCGGCGAAAATCCTGGTGGAGAAAGGGGTGGAGCGGCGGTTCAAATAGTTCTGCGGCGCCCGTTATAGCGCTTTCGCGAGCAGGCTCGCTCCCACAGTTGATCTCCAGTGGACACAAAGTTTGTGTACGACAGAGATCCACTGTGGGAGCGAGCCTGCTCGCGAAAAACGATTACACGGTCTCCGCCAATGCCCTCGCCAATGCTTCAAACCCCTGCAGCAACAACCGATCATCCCCCGCTGAATGACACACACTCGCCCGAATGAATTGCGGCACTGCGGCATGCCCGACCGCAAACGCTTCCGCGGTGGCCACCAGGTAATTGTTCTGCTTGAGCTCCGCCGCAATCTGCGATGCTCGCCACGGCTCGGGCACTTCGATCCAGAAGTGTGGGCTGTGGGGATGAGTCTTGTACCCGACCTCTTCTAACATTGGGCTGACCAAACGCTTGCGGCGACTGATTTCAGCAATCTGCTGCCCCAGCAACTGCTCGGCGATACCGTTTTCGATCCACGCCGTCGCCAGCTCCATCGACAGCGGACTCGCCATCCAGCACGTCCCGCGCACCGCCGCGCTCAAACGTCCGATCAACGGTTGCGGCGCATGCAGATAACCCGCCCGTAAACCCGCCGAAACCGCTTTGCTCAGACTGCCGATCAACACCGAACGCTCCGGGGCAAAGTGGCTCAAGGGCAACGGACGCTGCTGCGCGAGCACGGCGTGGGCTTCGTCCTCGATGATCAGCAGATTATGTTGGCGACAGACCTCGGCAATCGCCTCACGTCGTGGGACGGACATCACCGCCGCCGTAGGATTCTGGAGGGTCGGCGTGCAGTACACCGCCGATACCCGATGATGCTGGCAAACCTCCGACAAAGACTCGGGCAACAATCCTTCGTCATCCATCCCGACACCGATCAGCTTGATGCCGAGCATGCGGGCGACACTGATCAGCCCGGGGTAAGTCAACTGCTCGGTGACCAGAGTGTCGCCGGGCTTGAGCAGCGCCATCAACACGCAGAGCAAGCCGTGCTGGCCGCCATTGACGCAAATAACCTGCTCGGCGCTCGGTACGAAGGCCTGATGCCGCAGCCAATGGGCACCTGCCGCACGATGGCGCGGTAACCCGGCATCGGCCGTATAACCGCTAAGCAGTTGCAAGGTGTATGGATCGCTGGCCAAGGCCTGCAGGCTTTGACTCAGAAAAGCGCCTTCCTGCCCCGGAATCGGCTGATTCCGACTCATATCGAAGTAAGGCTGTGGGTCGTCGCTGACATTGCGAAAGCCGCCATCCCGCACCCGCTCCATCCCGCGCTGACGCACATAGGTGCCATCTCCTACACGAGCCACGACCAACCCTACCCGTTCCAGTTCGCCATAGGCACGGCTGATGGTGCCGATGGTCACTCCCAGGCTGTCCGCTAACAGACGATGGGGTGGCAGCTTGCTGCCGGGTTCGATCAAACCTTCGCCGATACTCTTTTCCAGGGCTTCGGCGAGGCGCTTGTACTTCACGCCGCGCCCCTGAGCCAGGCCTTCGCGCAAGATTGACACGGTGGCAATACTTACTTTGACAGTCATTTTCATCCCGAATAGCGTGCTGAAAACAGGTTCAATCAGGGATAGACCTATTTGGTAACCGGGTCAATTTCGACGACGAAGGAGCACGATCATGTCCACGGCCCTCAGCGCCTTTTCCAGTATCCGAAAACCGTGGCTGGCCGGAGGGGTCACCAGCGTGCTGTTCCTGATCGTTTGCCTGAGTTGGGGCACGACGTGGCTGGGCATCAAGATTGCCGTCGAAAGTGTGCCCCCGCTGACCGCCGCCGGGCTGCGTTTTCTGATTGCCTTTCCGCTGTTTTTGAGCTTCGCCCTGCTGCGTCGCGAGCCGCTGCTGTTTCCCCGGCAAAGCCGCTGGTTTTTCGTGTTCGTCACCCTGTCGTATTTCAGCCTGCCGTATTACTTGCTCAACTATGGCGAGATGCACGTGTCGTCCGGCCTGACCGCGCTGCTGTTCAGCTGCATGCCGGTGTTCATCCTGCTGTTTTCCGCCGTGTTTCTGCGGCAGAAAATTTACCCTTCGCAAGTGATTGGCATCGCCATCGGTTTTGGCAGTCTGTTCATGATTATCCGCAGCCAGGGGCTGCACCTGGACCATGCCGAATTGTTCGGGGTACTGGCGATTCTGGCGGCGGCGGTCATGCATGCGCTGTGTTACGTCATCACCAAGAAGCAAGGCAGTGCGATCAGTGTGATTACTTACAACACGCTGCCCATCGGCCTGGCCGGTTTGATGCTGTTTGTGGCGGGATTGAGCGTTGAGGCTCCGGTGTTCGAAGACATCACTGCGCGCTCGTGGGGCGCCTTGCTGTATCTGGGACTTGTGGCCTCGGTGGGCGGGTTTATCGTTTACTTTTTGCTGCTCAAACGCTTGAGTCCGATCACTCTGTCGTTCGTGTTTATTATTTTTCCGGTGTTCGCGGTGGTGATTGGCGCGTGGTATGAGGGGCACAGTCTGACCCGGGAATTGATGGGGTATTCGGCGGTGTTGCTGACCGGGTTTGCCATCACCAAATTACCCGTCGAAAAATGGCTCAAGGGTTGACGCCGGCCGCCCCTGCAGGAGCCAAGGCTGCCGGCGAAGGCGTCTTCAAGTACGCCTTCGCCGGCAAGTCGGATCGCCGCACCGCTGTCTTTTGCAGGAATTCGTGTCAGATCACGAACAGGTCGACGAAGCGATTGACCGGGGTTGCCTCCAGCGCAGCCTGATCCTTGCACAACGCAAAAATCTCTGCACTGCGCTGGGCGGTGAAGCGCGTCGCCAGGTTGGCCTTGAACTTGTCCTCCAGCAACGGAATGCCATCGGTGCGGCGACGGCGATGCCCGATCGGATATTCCACCACGACCTTCTCGGTGCTGGAGCCGTCCTTGAAAAACACCTGGATCGCGTTGGCGATGGAACGCTTGTCCGCCTCCAGGTACTCGCGGGTGTACTGCGGGTCTTCGACGATGACCATTTTCTCGCGCAATACATCAATGATCGGGTGCGCCGCGTGGAAACTGTCTTCGTACTGCTCGGCGACCAAATTGCCGAAAGCCAGCGGCACCGCCGTCATGTACTGAATGCAGTGGTCGCGGTCGGCAGCGTTGGCCAGCGGGCCCACCTTGGAAATGATCCGGATCGCCGACTCGTGGGTGGTGATGACGATTTTGTCGATCTCATGCAGACGATTTCTAACCTGTGGATGAAGCGTCACTGCCGCTTCGCAGGCGGTTTGTGCGTGGAATTCAGCGGGGAAACTGATTTTGAACAGCACGTTTTCCATCACGTAGGTGCCGTATGGGCGGGAGAAGCTGAAGGCGCGTTTGTCTTCGGGCTTGAGCGCCAGATCGTTGTTGGTGTGGCTGAACAATACATCGTAAAAGCCCCACTGCTTCGCCGTCAGCACGCCGGGAATGCCCATCTCGCCACGCATCGCCATGTCCGCCAGGCGCACACCGCGACTGGACGCATCGCCCGCCGCCCAGGACTTGCGCGACCCGGCATTCGGCGCATGCCGATACGTGCGCAGCGCCTGGCCGTCGGCGAAGGCGTGGGACAACGCTGACAGCAACTGCTCGCGATTGGCGCCCATGAGTTTGGCGGTGACGGCGGTCGAGGCGACTTTCACCAGGATGACGTGATCGAGCCCTACCCGATTGAAGGAGTTTTCCAGTGCGATCACGCCTTGAATCTCGTGGGCCATGATCATGGCTTCGAGCACTGCGCGAACGGTCAGCGGCGCATCGCCATTGGCCAGGCGCTTTTGCGACAGGTGATCGGCCACTGCGAGAATACCGCCGAGGTTATCGGACGGATGGCCCCATTCGGCGGCGAGCCAGGTGTCGTTGTAGTCGAGCCAGCGCACGATGCAGCCGATGTCCCAGGCCGCCTTGACGGGATCGAGCCGGAATGGGGTGCCTGGCACGCGTGCACCGAACGGGACGATGGTGCCTTCCACGATAGGGCCCAGGTGTTTGGTGCATTCGGGGAAGCGCAGGGCCAGCAGGCCGCAGCCGAGGGTGTCGATCAGGCAGTTGCGGGCAGTGTCGAGCGCTTCCTTGGACTCGATTTTGAAGTTGAGGATGTAATCGGCAATGTCCTGCAGGACGGTGTCGTAGTCGGGGCGGTTGTTCAGGTCGACGTTGGCGCTCATGTTCGATTCACTCTTGAAGTGGTTCGTTGATGGGACCTCGGTTCAGGGATCAATCTCGATGGGTTACAACATTCTTATTGTTGAAATCGGACCTGTAGGAGCCAGGCTTGCCGGCGAAGGCGATCTTGAGGGCGCCTTCGCCGGCAAGCCTGGCTCCTACAGGCGTTAGATGTTGTTAGAAGGAATCACCCGGCACGCGGACGTAACCTTCCATCAACACCCGCGCACTGCGGCTCATGATGGCCTTGTTCACTTTCCATTCACCGTTCACCAGGCTAGCTTCAGCGCCCACCCGCAAGGTGCCGGAAGGATGCCCGAAGCGCACGGCATTGCGTTCGATTCCACCCGCCGCGAGGTTGACCAAGGTGCCGGTAATCGCCGCCGCCGTGCCGATGGCAACGGCCGCCGTGCCCATCATCGCGTGGTGCAATTTACCCATCGACAACGCACGTACCAGCAGGTCGACATCCCCTGCCGCAATGGCTTTGCCGCTGGACGACACGTAGTCCGCCGGCTTTGCCACAAAGGCCACCTTAGGTGTGTGCTGACGCTTGGCCGCTTCGTCCAGGTCCTTGATCAGGCCCATGCGCAACGCGCCATAAGCACGGATCGTCTCGAACATCAGCAGCGCTTTCGGATCGCCATTGATCGCCCCCTGCAACTCGGTGCCGGTGTAGCCAATGTCTTCGGCATTGACGAAAATCGTCGGGATGCCGGCATTGATCATGGTTGCCTTGAAGGTCCCGACGCCGGGCACTTCCAGGTCATCCACCAGATTGCCGGTGGGGAACATCGAACCGCCGCCACCCTCTTCTTCCGCGGCAGGGTCCATGAATTCGACCTGCACTTCAGCGGCGGGAAAGGTCACGCCGTCGAGTTCGAAATCGCCGGTTTCCTGCACTTCACCGTTAGTGATCGGCACGTGGGCGATGATGGTCTTGCCGATATTGGCCTGCCATACGCGCACCACGGCGATGCCGTTCTGCGGAATGCGGCTGGCGTCCACCAAACCATTGCTGATGGCGAACGAACCGACCGCTGCCGACAGGTTGCCGCAATTACCGCTCCAGTCGACGAAAGGCTTGTCGATCGAGACCTGACCGAACAGGTAATCGACGTCGTGATCAGCCTTGGTGCTTTTCGACAGGATCACGGTTTTGCTGGTGCTGGACGTCGCGCCGCCCATACCGTCGATTTGCTTGTCGTAGGGGTCGGGGCTGCCGATCACGCGCAGCAACAAGGCATCGCGCGCCGGGCCGGGAATCTGTGCCGCTTCGGGCAGGTCTTTGAGGCTGAAAAACACGCCTTTGCTAGTGCCGCCGCGCATGTAGGTGGCGGGGATTTTGATCTGAGGTGCGTGAGCCATGATGGTCCTTTTAGGATCGAGCGGGACCGCAGGGTCCCGCCCGAACTCATCGTGTTAAACGGCAACCGCCGATTCTTCGAGGAAGTCCTGAGCGAAACGCTGCAACACGCCGCCGGCCTCGTAGATCGACACTTCTTCAGCGGTGTCGAGGCGGCAGGTCACCGGCACTTCGACGCGTTCGCCGTTCTTGCGGTTGATCACCAGCGTCAGTTCGGCACGCGGCGTGCGCTCACCGATCACGTCGTAGGTTTCGCTGCCGTCGATGGCCAGTGTGTGACGGTCGGTGCCCGGCTTGAACTCCAGCGGCAACACGCCCATGCCCACCAGGTTGGTGCGGTGGATGCGCTCGAAACCTTCAGCGGCAATCGCCTCGACACCCGCCAGACGCACGCCCTTGGCCGCCCAGTCGCGGGACGAACCCTGACCGTAATCGGCACCGGCAATGATGATCAGCGGCTGCTTGCGTTCCATGTAGGTTTCGATGGCTTCCCACATGCGCATCACTTTGCCTTCCGGCTCGACGCGAGCGAGAGAACCCTGCTTGACCTTGCCGTTTTCCTGAACCATTTCATTGAACAGTTTCGGGTTGGCAAAGGTGGCGCGCTGCGCGGTCAGGTGGTCGCCACGGTGAGTCGCGTAAGAGTTGAAGTCCTCTTCCGGCAAGCCCATTTTCGCCAGGTATTCACCCGCCGCGCTGTCCAGCATGATCGCGTTCGACGGCGACAGGTGATCGGTGGTGATGTTATCCGGCAGCACCGCCAATGGGCGCATGCCCTTGAGCGGACGTGCGCCGGCCAACGCGCCTTCCCAGTACGGCGGACGACGGATGTAAGTGCTCATCTCGCGCCAGTCGTACAGCGGCGTGACTTTCGGGCCGGTGTCTTCATGGATGGCGAACATTGGAATGTAGACCTGACGGAACTGCTCCGGTTTGACCGACGCCTTGACCACGGCGTCGATTTCTTCGTCGCTCGGCCAGATGTCTTTCAGGCGGATTTCCTTGCCTTCGGCGTCCAGGCCCAGCACATCTTTTTCGATGTCGAAACGGATGGTCCCGGCGATGGCGTAAGCGACCACCAACGGCGGCGAAGCAAGGAACGCGTTCTTGGCGTACGGGTGAATCCGGCCGTCGAAGTTGCGGTTACCGGAGAGCACGGCGGTGGCGTACAGGTCGCGGTCGATGATCTCTTGCTGGATCACCGGATCCAGCGCGCCGGACATGCCGTTACACGTGGTGCAAGCGAACGCCACGACGCCGAAACCAAGTTGCTCCAGCTCAGTCGTCAGGCCGGCTTCGTCCAGGTACAGCGCCACGGTTTTCGAACCCGGCGCCAGGGACGATTTGACCCACGGCTTGCGGGTCAGGCCGAGCTTGTTGGCGTTGCGCGCCAGCAGGCCGGCGGCAATCACGTTGCGCGGGTTACTGGTGTTGGTGCAGCTGGTGATGGCGGCGATGATCACCGCGCCATCCGGCATCTGGCCAGGAACGTCGTCCCACTGACCGGAGATGCCTTGGGCGGCGAGATCCGAGGTGGCGACGCGGGCGTGCGGGTTGCTCGGGCCGGCCATGTTGCGCACGACGGTGGACAAGTCGAACGTCAGGCCGCGCTCGTATTGCGCGCCTTTCAGGCTGTCAGCCCACAGGCCGGTTTGCTTGGCGTAATTCTCGACCAATTGCACCTGCTCGTCTTCACGGCCGGTGAGTTTGAGGTAGTCGATGGTTTGCTGGTCGATGTAGAACATCGCCGCCGTTGCGCCGTATTCCGGGGCCATGTTGGAGATGGTGGCGCGGTCGCCGAGGGTCAGCGCGGCGGCGCCTTCGCCGAAGAATTCCAGCCATGCGCCGACCACTTTTTGCTTGCGCAGGAACTCGGTCAACGCCAGCACCATGTCAGTGGCAGTGATGCCCGGTTGCAGCTTGCCGGTCAGCTCAACGCCGACGCT
The DNA here is from genome assembly GCF_058797635.1 of Pseudomonas sp. GW823-FHT02C02. Lineage (NCBI taxonomy): Bacteria > Pseudomonadati > Pseudomonadota > Gammaproteobacteria > Pseudomonadales > Pseudomonadaceae > Pseudomonas > Pseudomonas sp. GW823-FHT02C02. The sequence continues at coordinate 151,781 of NZ_JBXAJV010000009.1, forward strand.
TTCCGGCAGACGCATCCACGACGCACGGCCGAGCATCACGCTCTCGGCTTCCAGACCACCGACACCGATGGCGATCACGCCCAGTGCATCGACGTGCGGGGTGTGGCTGTCGGTGCCGACGCAAGTGTCGGGGAACGCCACGCCGTCACGTACCTGGATCACCGGAGACATTTTCTCCAGGTTGATCTGGTGCATGATGCCGTTGCCCGGTGGAATCACATCAACGTTCTTGAAGGCCTTTTTGGTCCAGTTGATGAAGTGGAAACGGTCTTCGTTGCGACGGTCTTCGATGGCGCGATTCTTCTCGAACGCCTCCGGGTCGAAGCCTCCGCGCTCGACGGCCAGGGAATGGTCGACGATCAACTGCGTCGGCACCACCGGGTTCACTTGCGCCGGGTCACCACCTTGCAGGGCGATGGCGTCACGCAGGCCGGCGAGGTCGACCAGCGCGGTCTGGCCGAGGATGTCGTGGCACACCACGCGAGCCGGGAACCACGGGAAGTCGAGGTCGCGTTTGCGCTCGATGAATTGCTTCAGGGATTCGGTGAGCGTGGCCGGGTCGCAGCGACGTACCAGGTTTTCCGCCAGCACGCGTGAGGTGTACGGCAGAGTGTCGTAGGCGCCAGGCTGGATGGCCTCGACAGCCGCGCGGACGTCGAAGTAATCCAGATGGCTGCCAGGCAGCGGTTTACGGAATTCAGTGTTCATCGTCAGGACTCGGTCACGGTAGTTTCAAAAGGTGGGGCCTGGCACAGCACCTGAAATGCACACCATCCACTGTAGGAGTGAGCCTGCTCGCGATAGCGGTCAATCAGTCGACATCCATTTTGAATGTCAGTCCGTCATCGCGAGCAGGCTCGCTCCTACAGGGATCTGCGTAGAGTTCAGATCCCGGTGCCGGCCTTCACCATTCAGCGTTGTTCGATTGGCACGAACTTGCGCTGTTCGACGCCGACATACTCGGCGCTCGGGCGGATGATGCGGTTGTTGGCGCGTTGTTCGAACACGTGCGCCGCCCAGCCGGTCAGGCGCGAGCAAACGAAGATCGGTGTGAACAACTTGGTCGGGATGCCCATGAAGTGGTACGTCGACGCATGGTAGAAGTCGGCGTTCGGGAACAGTTTCTTCTGTTCCCACATGGTCGCGTCGATGGCTTCGGAAACTTGGAACAGCACGGTGTCGCCCACTTCTTCAGCGAGTTTTTTCGACCAGCCCTTGATCACTTCGTTACGCGGATCGTTGTCTTTATAGATCGCGTGGCCGAAGCCCATGATCTTGTCCTTGCGCGCCAGCATGCCGAGGGTGCCCTCGACGGCCTCTTCAGGCGACGAGAAGCGCTCGATCATTTCCATCGCTGCTTCGTTGGCGCCGCCGTGCAGAGGGCCGCGCAACGAACCGATGGCCGCGGTGACGCAGGAATACATGTCCGACAGCGTCGAGGCGCACACCCGTGCGGTGAACGTCGAGGCGTTGAACTCGTGTTCCGCGTAGAGGATCAGCGAAACGTTCATCACTTTGACGTGCAAATCGCTCGGTTTCTTGCCGTGCAGCAAGTGCAGGAAGTGGCCGCCGATGGATTGTTCGTCGCTCACGCAGCTGATGCGCTTGCCGTCATGGCTGAAGCGATACCAGTAGCACATGATCGCCGGGAACGCGGCCAGCAGGCGGTCGGTCACGTCGTGTTGTTCGGAGAAGTCTTTCTCCGGCTCGATGTTGCCCAGGAACGAGCAACCGGTACGCATCACGTCCATCGGGTGGGCGTCGGCAGGAATGCGTTCCAGCACTTCTTTGAGTGCTTGCGGCAGGTCGCGCAGCTTGCCCAGTTTGCTGATGTAAGCGGCGAGTTGTGCCTTGGTCGGCAATTCACCGTAAAGCAGCAGATAAGCCACTTCTTCGAATTGCGCGTCGGCCGCCAGTTCGCGAACGTCGTAGCCGCGATAGGTCAGGCCTGCGCCCGATTGGCCCACGGTGGACAGAGCGGTTTGCCCGGCAACCTGGCCACGGAGCCCGGCGCCACTGAGTACTTTTGCTTCGGCCATTGCTGTCTCCAGTTTTTCTTGAATTTGTCAGGGAAACTTGTAGGAGCGATGCTTGCTCGCGAAAGCGCTGTATCAGACGACATTAATGTGAATGTCAGTGCGTCTTCGTCGGATCGCCGCCCAGAGCAAGCTTCGCTCCTACAGGGCTTTCGTTACTTCTTCGCGGCAAACAACGCATCGAGCTTCTGCTCGAAGGTGTGGTAGTCGATTCGATCGTAAAGCTCCATGCGGGTCTGCATGGTGTCGATCACGTTCTGTTGCGTGCCGTCGCGACGGATTGCGGTGTAGACGTTTTCCGCCGCCTTGTTCATCGCGCGGAAAGCGGACAGCGGGTACAGCACCAGCGACACATCGGCAGCGGCAAGTTGCTCGGTGGTGTACAGCGGCGTCGCGCCGAATTCGGTGATGTTAGCCAGGATCGGCGCTTTCACGCGGTTGGCGAACAGCTTGTACATGTCCAGTTCGGTGATGGCTTCCGGGAAGATCATGTCGGCGCCGGCTTCGATGCAGGCGGCGGCGCGATCCAGCGCGGATTCCAGACCTTCCACTGCCAGGGCGTCGGTGCGAGCCATGATCACGAAGCTGTCATCGGTACGCGCATCGACGGCGGCCTTGATCCGGTCGACCATTTCCTGCAGCGACACGATCTCTTTATTCGGACGGTGACCGCAGCGCTTGGCGCCGACCTGGTCTTCAATATGGATCGCCGCCGCGCCGAACTTGATCATCGACTTGACGGTGCGCGCGACGTTGAACGCCGAGGAACCGAAACCGGTGTCCACGTCCACCAGCAGCGGCAGGTCGCACACGTCGGTAATGCGACGCACGTCGGTCAGCACGTCATCCAGGCCGGTGATGCCCAGGTCCGGCACGCCGAGGGAGCCGGCAGCCACCCCGCCACCCGACAGGTAAATGGCCTTGAAACCGGCGCGCTTGGCCAGCAGCGCGTGGTTGGCGTTGATCGCGCCGACCACTTGCAGCGGATGTTCGCTGGCGACCGCATCGCGGAAACGCTGGCCTGGAGTGCTCTTGTTGGAACTCATGACTCACCTCGTTCAGTGGCTGTCTGGTTAGCGCCGTCCTGGTAGTGACGGGCGATATTGCGTTTGGAGGCGCCGATGTGACGGCGCATCAACAACTCGGCGAGCTCACCGTCACGGTCGGCGATGGCGTCGAGAATTCGGTGGTGCTCGGCAAAGGCCTGGTGCGGGCGATTGGGCGTGGTGGAAAACTGGATGCGGTACATGCGCACCAGTTGGTAGAGCTCGCCGCACAGCATCTGCGTCAGGGTGCGGTTGCCGCTGCCCTGGATGATCCGGTAGTGGAAATCGAAGTCGCCTTCCTGCTGGTAATAGCCAACGCCGGCCTGAAACGCCTCATCGCGCTCGTGGGTTTCGAGGACCCGGCGCAGTTCGTCGATTTCTTCGACGGTCATGCGTTCGGCCGCCAGCCGACAGGCCATGCCTTCGAGGGATTCGCGAATCTCGTAGAGCTCCAGCAGCTCGGCATGGCTAAGCGAAACCACCCGCGCCCCGACGTGCGGTACGCGGACCAGCAGGCGCTGGCCTTCCAGTCGATGGATCGCCTCGCGCAACGGCCCGCGGCTGATGCCGTAGGTGCGCGCCAGCTCCGGCTCGGAGATCTTGCTGCCCGGGGCGATCTCGCCTTTGACGATGGCCGCCTGAATGCGGCGGAAGACGTTTTCGGAAAGCGTCTCCGACTCGTCTTGCGTAACCACCGGGGGATCGAGTTGATCCAGCATATTGTCGACACCTTGAAAGCCAATGCCGCAAAAACTAGCGAAAACAGCCGCAACAGTCAAAGGATAAATAGGTATTGTCGACAATCGTCTAATAACCGACTGCACCACAACAAAGCAGCCCTTCTGTTTATAGCCCCCCGCCAGCGCTGGCGCCATAAACCCACCGTGCTAGAATGCCGCCCGCATTTGTCTGTGACATCTGCACGGCTTGTCATAAATAGTTGATAGGCATACGAGGGAGCTTGCGCAGCGATGCCAGGGCCTTGAATTGAAGTACGGACCGCTGCGCACCAGGATTTATGAGACTCAAGCCCCTCCCGACATTCCTTTATCTTCTTTGCCTGCCCGGTTTCGCCGTGGCGGGGGAAAAGACCGTGTACGGCCTCAACGAGTATGCTTCCCTGGACGGCATCAACCTGGAAGTCGCCGCCAAACTCGACACCGGGGCGAAAACAGCGTCCCTGAGTGCCCGCGACATCAAACGTTTCAAACGCAATGGCGAGTCTTGGGTGCGCTTCTATCTGGCCATCGACGCAGCGCATTCGCACCCCATCGAACGGCCACTGGCCCGCGTCAGCAAGATCAAGCGTCGTGCCGGCGACTACGACCCGGAAGAGGGCAAGAAGTACACCGCCCGTCCGGTGATCGAGCTGGATATCTGCATGGGTTCGGCTTTACGCAGTATCGAAGTGAACCTAACCGACCGTAGCGCCTTCCAATACCCGCTCTTGATCGGCTCCGAAGCGCTGAAACGCTTCGACGCGCTGGTCGACCCCAGTCTTAAATACGCTGCTGGCAAACCCGCCTGCGCCACCGACGCACATACCGCAGAGTAATTCCAATGCGCGCTCTTACCCTCCATCTGAAACTGCTGATCGCCATCCTGGTGGTGCTGGGCATTTCAGTTACGGCCTATCAGATTTTCGTGCTCGGCATTCCCGTGACCGAGGACGCCACCGACGACTTGTGGAACATCGACGCCAAGGTCGAGTTCGTCGCCAGTGCCAAAGACCCGGTCAAGATCCAGATGTTCGTGCCGCCGCTGAGCCGCGACTACGTCAGCCTCAATGAGAGTTTCATTTCCAATAACTACGGCGTCGCCGTAAACCGTGTCGACGGCAACCGCAAGGTGACCTGGTCGGCGCGCCGGGCCAAGGGCAATCAGACCCTTTATTACCGCCTGGTGCTGACCAAGCGCTACACCGGCGAAAAATCCAAGGTCAAGGGCCCGACCTTCCGCGACAGCATCGCCGTCGAAGGTGCGGAAAAAATCGCCGCCGAAGCCCTGCTCGCGCCGATCCGACAACACTCGGCCGACGTCGAAACCTTCATCGGCGAAGCCATCAAGCGTGTCAACAATCTCAACGATGACAACGTGAAGCTGTTGCTGGGCGGCGATCCTTCCCCCGGGCACAAGGCGAAAATCGTCGAGTTGGTCCTGTCCATCGCCCACGTGCCGGTGGAAAAGGTCCACACCATCCGTCTGGTGGCCGATCAGCCGCAAACGCCGGAACTCTGGCTGCGCAGCTTCAACGGCACCGACTGGCTGTACTTCAACCCGGAAACCGGCGAACAAGGCCTGCCGTCCGACCGCCTGCAGTGGTGGACCGGCGACGAAAGCCTGATCACCGTCGATGGCGGCAAGAAAGCCAACGTGACGTTCAGCCTGAACAACAGCGAAATGAACGCGATTCGACTGGCCAAGCTGACCGACGAAAACACCGACGCCAACTTCCTCGAATACTCGCTGTACGGTTTGCCCCTGCAAACCCAGCAGACCTTCATGATCATGGTGATGATCCCGATCGGCGTGCTGGTGATCCTGATCCTGCGCAACCTGATCGGCCTGCAGACCCTCGGCACCTTTACCCCGGTGCTGATCGCCCTCGCCTTCCGCGAAACCCAGCTTGGCTTCGGCATCGTGCTGTTTACGGTCATCACGGCGCTCGGGCTGTCACTGCGCTCCTACCTTGAACACTTGAAGTTGCAGATGCTGCCGAGGCTGTCGGTGGTGCTGACCTTCGTGGTGGTGCTGATCGCGGCGATCAGCCTGTTCAGCCATAAACTCGGCCTGGAACGCGGGCTGTCGGTGGCGCTGTTCCCGATGGTGATTCTGACCATGACCATCGAACGCCTGTCGATTACCTGGGAAGAACGCGGTTCCGGGCATGCGATGAAAGTGGCGATCGGTACGCTGTTTGCCGCCTCCCTGGCGCACCTGATCATGAGCGTGCCGGAGCTGGTGTACTTCGTGTTCACCTTCCCGGCGATCCTGCTGATCCTGGTGGGTTTCATGCTGGCGATGGGGCGTTATCGCGGTTACCGCCTGACTGAACTGGTGCGCTTCAAGGCTTTCCTCAAGAAGGCTGACTCTTGATGTTCGGCTTCTGGAAGACCTGGAAGGCCCTGGAAGCCCGGGGCATCATGGGGATCAATCGGCGTAACGCGGACTACGTGCTCAAGTACAACAAGCGCAGCCTGTACCCGATTGTCGATGACAAGATCATCACCAAGGAACGCGCGATCGCCGCCGGCATTCATGTGCCGGAACTGTACGGCGTGATCTCCACCGAGAAGGAAATCGATAACCTCGACAAGATCATCGGCGGGCGCACCGACTTCGTGATCAAACCGGCCCAGGGCGCGGGCGGCGACGGCATCATTGTGGTTGCCGACCGTTTCGAGGGCCGCTATCGCACGGTGTCCGGCAAGATCATCAGTCATGAGGAGATCGAGCACCATGTCTCCAGCATCCTCACCGGCCTGTATTCCCTGGGCGGTCACCGTGACCGCGCACTGATCGAATACCGCGTGATCCCGGACCAGATCTTCAAAAGCATCAGCTACGAAGGCGTCCCGGACATTCGCATCATCGTGTTGATGGGCTATCCGGTGATGGCGATGTTGCGCCTGCCGACGCGCCAGTCCGGCGGCAAGGCCAACCTGCACCAGGGCGCCATCGGCGTCGGCGTCGATCTCGCCACCGGGCAGACGCTGCGCGGCACCTGGCTGAACAACATCATCACCAAACATCCGGACACCACCAACGCGGTGGACGGCGTGCAACTGCCCTACTGGGACGGTTTCATGAAACTCGCTGCCGGCTGTTATGAGCTGTGCGGGCTGGGCTACATCGGTGTCGACATGGTGCTCGACCAGGAAAAAGGCCCGCTGATTCTTGAGCTCAATGCCCGGCCCGGGCTAAACATCCAGATTGCCAACGATTGCGGCCTGACGCTGCGCACCCATGCGGTTGAAGCGCGGCTGGAAGAGCTGAAAGCGCGCGGGGTTGTTGAGTCGGTTCAGGAGCGGGTCGAGTTTGTTCAGGAGATGTTTGGACATATTCCTGCCGTCGAAGGCTGATCCGAAACCGAGTCGCTGCCTTCGCGGGCAAGCCTCGCTCCTACAGATCTAGCGTCGTTCACATTCTCGGCGAACGGCACAAACCCGTAGGAGCGAGGCTTGCCCGCGAAGACTGACTAACAGTCACCAAACCTCGCAACCCTGTCCCCAATCTGCCAATCCCCGACATCCCCTCTAGGAGCAAATCCTGCAGAGGACTACAATCGCACCCCCGCCTCGATGGCTGATCTGCCCCGCCCATGTTGACCTGTTCCGTACACCCGCTGCCCTATCGCGCCAACCCCGCCGAGTACTTCGCGGCGATTCGCCATGCCCCCGGTGCCGTGCTGCTCGACAGCGGCCGGCCCACCGCTGATCGCGGGCGTTATGACCTGCTCAGCGCCTGGCCGCTGCAGCAAATAGCGGTGTTGCCTGACGAAAGTGGCAGCGATTTCCTGCAACGCCTTCGCGACCATCTGGCACGACTGGGTGAAGCGGCAGTCTCCGATGAGCTGCCATTCGCCGGCGGGCTGATCGGTTATCTGAGTTATGACTTCGGACGGCATCTTGAACACCTGCCGAGCCAGGCGCAGGACGACCTGCAATTGCCGGATGCGCGTTTCGGGCTGTACGACTGGGCATTGATCAGCGATCACCATTTGGCTACCAGTCAACTGGTGTTCCACCCGACACTGATCGACAGCGAGCGCCAGCGCTTGATCGCCTTGTTCAGTCAGCCTGCGGTTGAGCCGATCGAGCCGTTCAGTTTGAAAGCCCCGATGAAGGCCGACCTGAGCGCTGACGAGTATCGCCACGCACTTGAGCGCATTCAGCAGTACATCCAGGCGGGCGATTGTTATCAGGTGAACTTCGCCCAGCGCTTTCGTGCGCAATGTGCAGGTGATCCGTGGGCCGCGTATGTCGCGCTGCGGGCCGCGTGCCCGACACCGTTTTCCGGTTTCCAGAGCCTGCCCGACGGCGGTGCAGTGTTGAGTCTGTCGCCTGAGCGCTTCGTCAAAGTCAGTGAACGTCATGTGGAAACCCGCCCGATCAAAGGCACCCGTCCGCGTGGCCTGACGGCTGCCGAAGACGCCGCGAACGCTGCCGAACTGCTGGCCAGTCCCAAGGACCGTGCCGAGAACCTGATGATCGTCGACCTGCTGCGCAACGACCTCGGTCGCACTTGCCGCATCGGCTCGGTGCGGGTGCCGGAGTTGTTCAGCCTGGAAAGCTATCCGAATGTGCATCACCTGGTGAGCAGCGTGACCGGCGAACTGGCGGATGACCGGGATGCGCTGGATCTGATCGCTGGCAGTTTTCCGGGCGGATCGATTACCGGTGCACCGAAGATTCGTGCCATGCAGATCATCGACGAGCTGGAGCCGACCCGACGTGGGTTGTACTGCGGCTCGTTGCTGTACCTGGACGTGCGCGGCGAGATGGACAGCTCCATCGCCATTCGCAGCTTGCTGGTCAAGGATGGGCAAGTGTGCTGCTGGGGCGGTGGCGGGATTGTCGCGGACTCGGAATGGCAGGCGGAGTATCAGGAATCGATTACCAAGGTGAAGGTTCTGCTCGACACCCTGCAAAACCTTTGATTCCGGGCTTTTGTGGCAAGGGAGCTTGCTCCCTCGCCACAGGCAGGGTTTACAGACTTAGGGCCCGATTCGAAGCCTTGATGAACTCCTGCTTCAAGTCCTCAAAGGTATGCACCGCAGGGAACTGCGGAAACTCGCGAATCACATTATCCGGCGCATGAAACAGAATCCCCGCATCCGCCTCACCGAGCATGGTGGTGTCGTTGTAGGAATCCCCTGCCGCAATGACCCGATAGTAAAGACTCTTGAACGACAGAACCGACTGCCGCTTCGGATCTTTCTGACGCAACTGATAGCTCGTCACCCGTCCCGAATCGTCGGTAATCAGGCGATGGCACAGCAAAGTCGGGAAGCCCAGTTGACGCATCAGCGGCTGGGAAAACTCGTAGAACGTGTCCGACAGAATCACCACCTGGAACCGCTCACGCAGCCAGTTGACGAACTCGATGGCGCCGTCCAGCGGCTTCAGCGTCGCGATCACTTCCTGGATGTCAGTGAGTTTCAAGCCGTGCTCGTCGAGAATCCGCAGGCGCTGCTTCATCAGCACGTCGTAGTCGGGAATGTCCCGGGTGGTCGCCCTCAGGGATTCAATACCGGTTTTTTCAGCGAACGCGATCCAGATTTCCGGGACCAGCACACCTTCGAGATCCAGACAGGCAATTTCCACAAGACACTCCCATTTGTATTGATTATTGAGTCGAGCGAGTAAAAGACTGCCGAACTCTAGCGACTCAGGCTGCCCCGCGCAACGCACAGGGCGCGCCCGCCGCCGCAGGATTTTGTTACCATCAGCCCCATATAGAGCGCCCAGCGCCACCGACCTGTAGGAAGCCGCCCTGATGAGCCCATCGTTCGATGTTGTGGAACTCGCCACGACCTATGCCAACAAATCCGCCCAGGACATCCTGAAACTTGCGTTTGCCGAGTTTGGCGATGACCTGTGGATATCTTTCAGCGGCGCCGAAGACGTGGTGCTCGTGGACATGGCCTGGAAGCTGAACAAGAACGTCAAAGTGTTCAGCCTCGACACCGGTCGCTTGCACCCGGAGACCTACCGCTTCATCGATCAGGTGCGCGAGCACTACAAGATCGACATTGAGCTGGTGTCCCCGGACTACACGAAACTGGAGCCGTTCGTGAAGGAAAAAGGCCTGTTCAGTTTCTACAAGGATGGCCATGGCGAGTGCTGCGGCATCCGCAAGATCGAACCGCTGCGTCGCAAACTGTCGGGCGTGAGCGCCTGGGCCACCGGCCAGCGTCGGGACCAGAGCCCGGGTACCCGCAGCGCTGTTGCGGTGATGGAAATCGACACCGCGTTTTCCACCCCGGAACGCACCCTCTACAAATTCAACCCGCTGGCGCAGATGACCAGCGAAGAGATCTGGGGTTACATCCGCATGCTCGAACTGCCGTACAACAGCCTGCACGAACGCGGCTTCATCAGCATTGGCTGCGAACCCTGCACTCGCCCGGTCCTGCCGAACCAGCATGAACGTGAAGGCCGTTGGTGGTGGGAAGAGGCGACGCAGAAAGAATGCGGGCTGCATGCGGGGAATATCATCAGCAAGTCCAAGGCCTGAGCACGAGCCGGGTGAATTCCCCTGTGGGAGCGAGCCTGCTCGCGATAGCGGTGTAACAGTCAACGATACTGTTGAATGCCCCGGCAAGCCGGTCTCACTCCCACAGGCTTAGTGTTCTGTTTTATAAATGTGTACACACGAATGTCACCATAGGTGCCATTTATGTGTGCACTTTTGTTTTCTGCGCCCCAAAAAGTTACACCCTCTTTTCCTGACTTCCCCAGTCGAGTTTTCCCACCTCCTCCGACAAAAAATAAATACCTGTTCAACCGGTCAATTTATATCGCCTTTTTTTCAGTCACTTATCGTGATTCATCAACAAAACGAAATGAGAACCTATTTTTATAGATCGGTAGCTGGCATGGATCTGGCTTAAGTGCATACATGTTTTGTATACAATCAACTCAAAACATACACACACTTAGATCCGCAAGCCTGAAGCGCCCTATCCCGTACAGGCTGCAGATGCCCCGTAACCAATGATGCTTTTGCCCGCGACGAAGATTTGTCGAGCTCACGCTCATGCACAGTCATCGCGACGCCAAGCTCGGAGCCTGCCGGAATGCGTACTAGCCTCTCCAATAACAACATCGCGCTGGATCTGCCCTCCTTTCCACCCACCGCTCAAGATCAAACTGTTCAAGAACCCGTGGTGCTCAGCCCGCGCCTGCACAACAAGGACCTGGCGCCGACCAAGGCCGAAGGCCGACGCTGGGGCCGCTACAGCATCTTCGCCCTGTGGACCAACGACGTTCACAACATCGCCAACTATTCCTTCGCCATTGGCCTGTATGCGCTGGGTCTGGGTGGCTGGCAGATTCTGTTGTCCCTGGGGATCGGCGCGGCGCTGGTGTATGGCTTCATGAACCTTTCCGGCTACATGGGACAAAAGACCGGCGTGCCGTTTCCTGTCATCAGCCGGATCAGTTTCGGTATCCACGGGGCGCAAATTCCTGCGTTGATCCGCGCCATTATCGCCATCGCCTGGTTCGGCATTCAGACGTACCTGGCGTCCGTAGTGTTTCGCGTGCTGCTGACGGCGGTGCATCCCGGCTTCGCCGACTACGACCACAACTCGATCCTTGGCCTGTCGAGCCTGGGCTGGGTATGTTTCGTGGCGATCTGGCTGGTGCAACTGGGCATCCTCGCCTACGGCATGGAAATGGTACGGCGCTATGAAGCGTTCGCCGGGCCGGTGATTCTGCTGACCGTCGCCGCGCTCGCCGCCTGGATGTACACCCAAGCCGACGCAACCATCGCGTGGTCGATCCGCGAGCCGCTGACCGGTGGCGAGATGTGGCGCAATATTTTTGCCGGCGGCGCATTGTGGCTGGCGATCTACGGGACGTTGATCCTCAACTTCTGCGACTTCGCCCGTTCATCGCCGTGCCGCAAAACCATCAAGGTCGGAAATTTCTGGGGCTTGCCGGTGAATATTCTGGTGTTCGCGGCCATCACCGTCCTGCTTTGTGGTGCGCAATTTCAGATCAATGGCCGGATCATCGAAAGCCCGACTGAAATCATCGCCTCGATCCCCAACACCTTCTTCCTGGTGCTCGGCTGCCTGGCGTTCCTGATCGTCACCGTAGCGGTGAACATCATGGCCAACTTCGTCGCCCCGGCGTTCGTGCTCAGTAACCTGGCGCCTAAATACCTGACCTTCCGCCGCGCCGGGCTGATCAGCGCAACCATCGCGGTGCTGATCCTGCCGTGGAACCTCTACAACAGCCCACTGGTGATCGTGTATTTCCTGTCCGGCCTCGGCGCCCTGCTAGGCCCGTTGTACGGCGTGATCATGGTCGACTACTGGCTTGTACGAAAAGGCCAGGTCAACGTGCCGCAGTTGTACAGCGAAGACCCCAACGGCGCTTATTACTACAGCCGCGGGGTCAATTTACGCGCCGTAGCGGCGTTCATTCCTGCCGCATTGATTGCCATCGTCCTGGCGCTGGTGCCGGGCTTCCACCTCGTTTCACCGTTCTCGTGGCTGATCGGCGCCGGGATTGGCGCAATGCTCTACCTGATCATCGCCAAGCGACAGCCCCATTACGCCGACGTCAGCGGTGAAAGCATCGCAGTCGACAACGTCTGCCACTAATCCACTCGCGGCCCGCCAGCGACGGGCCGCAGAACCGCCCTGCAATAAGGACTACTCATGCGAATTCTCGTGGTCAACGTCAACACCACCGAATCCATCACCCAGGCCATCGCCCGATCCGCCCAGGCGGTGGCCGCGCCGGGAACGGAAATCGTCGGCCTGACGCCCTACTTCGGCGCCGACTCCATCGAAGGCAATTTCGAAAGTTATCTGGCCGCCATCGCCGTAATGGACCGGGTCATGGCCTACGACCAGCCCTTCGATGCGGTGATCCAGGCCGGCTACGGCGAACACGGTCGCGAAGGCTTGCAGGAATTGCTCAACGTGCCGGTGGTGGACATCACCGATGCAGCGGCCAGTACGGCGATGTTCCTCGGCCATGCCTATTCGGTGGTCACCACCCTGGACCGCACCGTGCCCCTGATCGAGGACCGGCTAAAACTGTCGGGGCTGTGGGACCGCTGCGCGTCGGTGCGGGCCAGTGGTCTGGCGGTGCTGGAACTGGAATCCGATCCGCAACGGGCGCTGGAGGCGATTGTCCGTCAGGCGGAACTGGCGGTGCAGGAAGACAAGGCCGAAGTGATTTGCCTGGGCTGCGGCGGCATGGCCGGGCTGGATGAACAGATTCGCCAGCGCACCGGGGTTCCAGTGGTGGATGGCGTGACGGCGGCGGTGACCATTGCCGAATCGCTGGTGCGATTAGGGTTGTCCACTTCCAAGGTGCGGACGTATGCGACGCCACGGCCGAAGAACATTATTGGTTGGCCGGGGCGGTTCGGGCGGTAGACCGCGTTATCGTTCATCGCGAGCAGGCTCGCATTGGATCTGTGTCATTCACAAATCCCCTGCTCGCGAAAGCAGCGACTCGGTCTCAAGCCAGGCTCAAACCGCACTGAACCGCTGCACCCACCCCCGCTCCGCAAACTGCTCAATAATGAAATCCACAAACGCCCGGGTCTTGCCCGGCAGCAGTTTGTGTTCCGCGTAATAGATAGAAATGTTGCCGTCGTCGACATACCAGTCCGGCAACACCCGTTGTAACGTCCCGGCTTCCAGATACCCCACAGCAAACGGCATGCTTACCAACGCAATGCCCAACCCCTGCGCCGCCGTCGCACACGCCGCTTCCGAATCGCTCATGGTCATGCGCGCCTTCAGCGCCAGCGGGTTGTGTTGCTGAGTACGACTGGTCAATTGCCAGGAACGCACCCGACCGGTCTGTGGGGAGCGGATCAGGATGCCGTCGTGGTCCTTGAGTTGATCAGGCTCGACGATCACAGGCCGCGCCGCCAGATACTCCGCCGACGCCACCAGCACCCGATGCGCCGGCGTCAGCTTGCGCGCCACCACGCCTTGCGGCAGCTCAAATCCCCCACCAATCGCCGCATCGAAGCCCTGAGCGATCAGATCGACCTGCCGGTTGTCGAAATGCCAATCCGGGTTGATCGCCGGAAATCGCCGCAGAAACTCGCCCAGTAAGGGCACCACATATAAACGCCCGAACACCGTGCCCATGCTGACTTTCAGTGTTCCCGCTGGCCGACCCTCAGCGCTGGCGAGGTTGGCCACCGCATTCTGGATCGTGTGAAGGCTGGAACTGACTTCGCCGAGAAACAGGTGACCTGCCTCGGTCAGCGTCAGGCTTCGCGTGCTGCGCTGGAACAGCCGCACACCCAGCCGGGCCTCAAGCTTGGCAACACTTTTGCCGACCGCCGCCGGGGTCAGGCTCAAGCGTCGCGCGGCTTCGGCGAAGCTGCCAACCTCGGCGCTGCGCACGAAGCATTCGATACTGCTGAAGGTTTCCATAGGCGCCACTATAAACTTCTGGTTTACACAGACTATCGTAATTGCCGTCTACACAGCGTGTAATCCGCAATCAATACTAGGCTCCATCAACCGAGGCATCTCGCCTCGGGACTTCGGAGATCGTTATGACTACTCAGAACCTCAGCGGCAAAGTGGCTTTGATTCAAGGCGGGTCCCGCGGCATCGGCGCCGCCATCGTCAAACGCCTGGCCGCTGAAGGCGCAACCGTTGCCTTCACCTATGTCAGCTCCACGGCCAAAGCCGAAGCCTTGCAAGACAGCATCACCGGCAATGGCGGCAAAGCCCTCGCCATCAAGGCCGACAGCGCTGACGCCGAGGCCATTCGCCGCGCCGTGACCACCACCGTAGAAACTTTTGGTCGCCTCGACATCCTCGTCAACAACGCCGGCGTGCTGGCCGTTGCGCCACTGGAGGATTTCAAACTCGAAGATTTCGACCAGACCCTGGCCATCAACGTGCGCAGCGTGTTCATCGCCACCCAGGCCGCCGCCAAACACATGACTGAAGGCGGTCGCATCATCAACATCGGCAGCACCAACGCCGACCGCATGCCCTTCGCCGGTGGCGGCCCTTACGCCATGAGCAAATCAGCGCTGGTAGGTCTGACCAAAGGCCTGGCCCGCGACCTCGGCCCGCGCGGCATCACCATCAACAACGTGCAACCGGGCCCGGTCGACACCGACATGAACCCGGCCGACGGTGACTTCGCTGACAGCCTGATCCCGCTGATGGCGGTGGGCCGTTACGGCACTTCCGAGGAAATCGCCAGCTTTGTGGCCTATCTGGTCGGGCCGGAAGCCGGTTACATCACAGGGGCGAGCCTGACCATCGACGGTGGTTTTGGCGCCTGATGCGCTAGACGCAATCACAATGTGAGGGCGAGCCTGCTCGCGAAGACGGTGCGTCAGGCGACATTGATGTCGTCTGACCTTCCGCTTTCGCGAGCAGGCTCGCCCCCACACTTTTTACTTCAAGCCCATTCGAGGGCTGGCAAACCACAAGCACTCGGCTTGAACGCCTTCAACGAACGAAGAATGCCATCGGCATGCGCATACTTTTCGTCAGCCATCGCCGCGTCGGGAATCGCAATCGCCGTCATCCCCGCCGCTTTCGCCGCCGTGACACCGAACGGCGAGTCTTCGAACACCAGGCAGTCCTCGGGCGCAACGCCCAGGCGCCGCGCCGCCGTGAGGAAGATGTCCGGCGCCGGTTTGGCCGCGCCCACTTCAGGGTCATCGGCCGTCACGACAAAGTCGAACAGCGCAAACCAATCGCGGTGCAAGGTGGTTTTCTGGCCGAACGACTGACGCGAAGAACTGGTGCCGACCGCGATCGGAATGTTGTTGGCTTTCAAGTGCCTGACCAGTTCCTCGGCGCCAGGCATCGCCAGCGCTTGCGGAAAACGCTCGCGCATCAGCGGTTCGCGGATCACCAGAAACTCTTCGGCGGTGATCGGCAGGTCGAGAGCCTCGACCACGTACCGCGCCAGATCACCCGCGCCACGGCCGATGATGTTCTGTTTGATGCTCCAGTCGAAGACCCGACCGTAGCGCTCGGCAATCATGGACGTGACCTCGGTATAAATGCCCTCGGTGTCCAGCAGCAAGCCGTCCATATCAAAAATCACGGCCTTGATCGGGCCGTATTCATTCAGCGGTGCATTCATCGCATCTGATCCGTTTTCTAATGACATCCCAGAGGCGGCTCAGGTGCGGCCGGGTCCGTGATCGATTAAAGGATTCAGCAGCATAGCGAGCGCGGCGGTCATCGAGCAACGGGCAATCCCTGACAGATACAAAAAGTGCTCGTCGTCATTTAGCGATTTTCCCTACATAAAACGCCTCCTTTCCCGACTTCTTTACCCGTTGATCCCAAGCAAAGTCCCGCGCTCAAACTTGATCTGCGCGAGGGACTGCGAATGTTCGTACCTGACAAGGTACTGGCCTTGAATAACGCCATCGGCCTGCTGGTGGTTGCCGCCATGGACCCCGAGCGGCCGGATGTCGAAGCGCTGTTCGCTGACTTCCGGCTTTGCCTCAATGACTACGACGCCTGGGCCGAAAGTTTCTGGACCGGCAAGGCGCTGGATATCGAGCAGGTGTTCAAGGTGGGGCACGACGTTCGCCTGGTCGCGCCGAAAAACTCCACCACCCCTGTCAGCTCGACCGTCGCCGCATGCCCGGCAGCGGGTCCCCTGACCCTCGTGCACATGTTCGATGCTGCGCGGTTCGTGCCGATCGGCAACACCCCGGTGATGCTTGAGCCTTTGAACGCTGACGGTACGTTCGGCAAGCCGGTTTATGACGAGATCGGCCCTAGCGGCATCCTCGAAATCCGCGAGTGCGAACGCAGCCTGCGTTATCGCATCACCTTCTTCCCGAATGTTTCCGCTGAGCATGTCAAAGCGCTTTATGCCTCTTATCAAGGCGTCATCAGCGGTCTGGAAGGCTGGCTGCGTAACGAGTGGACGACCGAATTCGAACCCTCATGGGCCGAGTTCGCCGAGGCCGGTTTCATCAAGCGTTACGGCCAGCTGCAACAGGCCGACTGGCGCGGTTTCGAGAATTCGCTGAACGGGTTGTGGGATGACGTGAAGCAGATCTACGCGCTGATCGCGGACCTGCAAGCCAACAGTGAAAAACTCCTTGAGTACCTGGCCGAAACCGAACTTGAAACGCTGCTGGAGGCTTCAGCGGAATCCATCGCCAACCTGTTGCTGGTGTTGAGTGATGAGCCGCTGATGTTCATTCATCTGGCGGCGATCACCAGTTGGCTGAGGATGTTGCCGCCGCAGTTCATCGCCGAAGTCGTGGCAGAGATTCGCACAGGCATATTGATCGGCTTCCTGCTGGCGCGCTTCACAGGCCCTGCCGGGTTGAAGCTCGGCATCAGCGCCAAGGTGCTGGACAAGATCAAATCCGAGCGCGCGCGCAAATGGCTGGCTGCCGCGAGCCTGAGGTTGGCCGAGCTCGGCACCCAGTCCGATCTGACGACCCACGCGGGCGTACTCAAACCCCTTGCGGTCAATGTCCGAAATGCTCCGCTAAACCCCGCACCCGCCGTGCCGTTGCAGATCAACCTGGGCACTGCACCGGTTTTGACAGTGCAGAATCCAGTCGCCATCGCTCGCGACAAATCCGCAGCCATGACCCGATTGGGCCGGCAAGAGCACCGTGACGACGTTCCCGATCAAGCGAAAAATCCCAACGGCGATAGTGCCGATTGCGGGCCGCTGACCTGCACCAACGGTTGCCCGGTGTCGATGGTCACCGGCGAAGAATTGCTGACACTGGACGATGGATCGCTTAACGGCTTGCTGCCTTTCGCGTTTACCCGGTTGTACCGAACCAGCGCCGTGGAAATGGATTGCGGGCTGGGTTGGGGCTGGAGTCATTCGCTGGCGCATCGCCTGGAGCTGGACGCAGAACAGGTCGTCTGGACCGACCATGAAAACCGTCGCACGACGTTTCCACTGCCCAGCATTTTGCGTCCGGCGATTCAAAACAGCCTGTCCCGCTCGGCCATTTATCTCGGAAACAAACCCGAGGAGCTGATTGTTGCGCTGGCGGGTGAGTCTCCACGGTTCTATCACTTTGAAAATGGTCGCCTGACGTCCATCAGTGATGCCTACGACAACCGGCTGCATATCACCCGCGACCGTCAGGATCGCATTCAACGCATCGATAACGGCGCGGGACGTTCACTGCTGTTGCGTTACGAGCGCCGGCACATCGTTACGGTCGAGTATCAGTCGTTTCACCCCACCGACGGATTGATGGACGCCTGGCGTACAGAGCAAACGCTGATTGCCTACCGCTACGACGCCCGTCACCGCCTGATCGAAGCGACCAATGCTGCCGGCGAAAGCGAGCGGTACGACTACGACGACCAACACGTGATTCTCCAGCGGCAACTGGCCGGTGGGGCCAGTTTCTTCTGGGAGTGGGAAAGGTCTGGCAAGGCGGCCAGATGTGTCAGGCATTGGGCGACTTTTTCGCAGATGGATACGCGATATGCCTGGGATGACGACGGCGCAGTGCTGGTTAAAAACGCCGATGGCAGCGAAGAAGTTTACGTCCATGACGATAAGGCGCGATTGGTGCGCCGGGTTGAGCCGGATGGCGCAGAGCATCTCAACACCTACGACGACCACGGCCGATTGACAACCGAGCGCAGTCCATCAGGGGCGATCACCCAGTATCGCTACGACGAGATCGGGCGGCTGATCGCGCTGATTCCTCCGGAAGACGAGCCAACGTCCTACGAATATCGCTACGGTTCCCTGCATGCGCGATATCGCGGTAAAGCGGTGTGGAAATACCGGCGCAATGCTCAGGGGGATGTCACCGAGGCCATTGATCCCGATGGCCACATCACTCACTACCACTACGATGCTCAAGGACGGCTGCTGTCTATCCGTTACCCGGACACCAGCCGTCATGTGTTCGTGTGGGATGCCATCGGGCAACTGGTCGAAGAGACGTTGCCAGACGGCAGTCAGCGGCGGTTTTCCTACGATGTATCGGGTCGTCAGATTGCCCGTCAGGACGAACATGGTGCCGTCACTCAATACCAATGGGACGCCGTTGGCCGACTGATCCAGACGGTTCTTCCTACAGGCGCCAGCCGCGCCTTCAGTTACAACGCCTACGGCAAAATCACCGCCGAACGCGATGAACTGGGGCGAGTCACCCGTTTTGAATACGACGATGACCTGCATCTGGTCAGCCGCCGAATCAATCCCGACGGCACGCAGCTGCGTTATCGCTACGACAACGCACGGCTGCTCCTGACGGAAATTGAAAACGAATCCGGCGAACGCTATCGACTGGACTACACACCTGGCGGACTGATCCGACAGGAATCCGGCTTTGACGGCCGTCGCACAGCGTATGCCTACGACCTCAACGGCCATCTGCTGGAAAAAACCGAATTCGGTGATGACGGCTCGCAGCTGTTTACGAGTTACCAACGGGATACGGCCGGACGCCTGCTGGTCAAAAACCTGCCCGATGGCGTCAACGTCGAATATCGCTATGACAGCCTCGGCCGATTGGTCAGCGTCGATGACGGCCACGACCATCCGCTGGAGTTCGCGTACGACAAGCACAATCGGCTGATCACTGAACATCAAGGTTGGGGCACGCTGCGCTACGGCTATGACGCTTGCGGCAAGCTCAACCATCTGCGTCTGCCGGACAACAGCCAACTCGACTATCACCACGCCAAGGGCGGTGCGCTGACAGCCATCGACCTTAACGGCACACGACTTACAAGCCACACATATAAAGCCGACCGCGAACTGCAACGTCAGCAAGGCATGTTGTCGAGCCGGTACGACTACGATGAACAGGGTCGCCTGAAAGCTCACGCTATCAGCCAACCCCAGCATCCGCTGTATCGGCGCGACTATACCTACAGCGTCAACGGCAATCTCGAACACATCGCCGACACCCGTCATGGCCAACGCAGCTATCAATACGATCCGCTTGACCGCCTGATCCGCGTCCGCCACTCCCGCGACCAGCAGCCCGAAAGTTTCGCCCATGACCCCGCCGGCAACCTGTTGATGCAGGACCGGCCAGGCCCAGCCACCCTCAAAGGCAATCGCCTGCTGATGCATGGCGATCGCCATTTCGACTACGACGCCTTCGGCAACCTGATCCGCGAGCGCCGCGGCGCCGCCCAAAAACTCGTCACCGAGTACCGCTACGACTGCCAGCACCGCTTGACCGGCGTCACCCTGCCGAACGGCAACACCGCCAGCTACCGCTACGATGCCTTCGGCCGCCGCATCTGTAAAACCGTCGACGACCACATCACCGAGTACTTCTGGCAGGGCGACAACCTCGTTGCCGAAAGTGGCCGCGAGCATTACCGCAGCTACGTCTACGAACCCGGCACCTTCCGCCCGTTGGCCATGCTCGACGGCAAAGGCCCGCACCAGGCCTGCCCGTTCTACTACCAACTCGACCACCTCGGCTCACCACAAGAACTCACTGACTACAGCGGCGACATTATCTGGGCCGCCCAATACACAGCCTATGGCCGCCTGACTCGCCTGAACCGCGATACCCATCAGGTTCTGGATCAGCCATTGAGGTTCCAGGGGCAGTATTACGATGCGGAGACGGGACTGCATTACAACCGGCACCGGTACTACAACCCGGATCTGGGACGGTATCTGACGCCGGATCCGAGTAAGTTGGCGGGTGGGTTAAACGGATATCAGTACACGCGCAATCCAACGGGGTGGGTTGATCCGTTGGGGTTGAATGATTGCCCTGGAGGGGACGGGTGCAAGAGGCCTTCGTTTGGGGATGAGGATCCGGCGGGGAAGGTGAAGGTTGATGAGGGGGAGGCTACTCTTCCGACTCCGAAAGCAGAAATCGATTATCTTTACCGTGGTGATCTTCGTCGTCCCGATGAAATCTTTGACACTGGTTTTTTAAGCTTAGGCAAAAGTACCGATCTATTGCTCCATATATGGGACAACCGAAATCCACCAAGCAATTTCGTAAGTACATCGACTGATCGGGAAGTAGGCATCGATTTCGGCACAAGGTACAGAACTACCAAGGGTTACTTGTACACCCTGAAAAAAATCTATGGCCACGACGTGAACAAAGAATTACATCCTGACGACATTCCTTATAGTTATGAGTCTGAAATTGCAATACCTAACGGAATAGAAAGCAAAAATATTCTCGGTGCCACGCCCCTGAAAAAAGATGGTAGTTATGTTGGGTATTCCATTCCGAATCCATCAAGGAATCTGAAAAATGACAATTAAGAAAATACCTATAGTGGTGGGTGGAAAACCCGAAACTGCGACCTTGGATTATGACGAGCGGGTACCTGTGATCCGCTTGACACTTGAAAATGGTTGGAGCGAAGAATTCAAAGGCTTAGACATCTATGAGTGTCTGGGAAAAATAATTAAATCACTCCCTGAAATTAAATTTCTTTGTAAAGGAGCGAAGATAAACGTTAGACCATCTAGCATGTCGTCGCAGATGACATCCGGAATAATGGCGTACGAGCACAAAATAGGCGTCCGCGCCACAAGAAAAGATATCGTCAACATCTTCGATTTTGATGACAAAGAAATAATCAACGAACCAAGACTACAGACCGAATTCTTTCATCGCTGGTTAGAGTCCATAAAAAAAATTAAACACTAGAGCGCATACAGAGCAGCGATTTTTTAATAAAAAACACAGCCCCCTAAACATCTCTGTTATTTAAAAAAGCGCCTGAAGAGCCCAGTTTGTGCTGGGCTCATCTTCTGGAATACTCGGATTAACCATCCGAACCACCACCTCCTTCCGCACTCCCCAAACTCCCACCGCGACTCATCCCTGAACCACCGGAACTACCGGATCCTCCATTCCCACTCCCAGCCCCATTCCCGATCGGTTTAAGGGGACGGGCTCAGGGGACAGATTTATTTAGGACGGATGCCAGCTCCAAGGGCTACTCAACTCCCAACCCACGCAGGAAGTGATCGTGAACAAAACAATAGAAATATCCATAAACTCCTGCGGAGTCACCGAGAAAATTTCAATCGAATGCGACCGAAAAAATCTGACATTGGTTTTCACAACAAAAAATGGCTTGAGAAAAACTTACACGGCTTTTGATCTTTACGAATGCTTTGGGCTGTTGCGAGCCGATTTTCAGGAAATGAATTTTCTATGCAAAGGCGCCAAACTCAACGTATATCCCTCGCGTATGGCCTCGCAAATGGCCTCGCAAATGGCCGGCGGCATAGTGGCGTATGAGCTCCATATGGGACGCGCAACTGAAACTGAAGACGTGGTTAATATCTTCGATTTTGAAGACAAAGACATCACAACTGATATTCAACAACAAAGGGACTTCTATAACCGTTGGCTGCAACAGTTCACGCACTAACCACGAAGGTTAACAATCATATTTAGCCAAAGCACTTTATTAGCAAAAAAGCCCAGTTCGGACTGGGCTTATCCTCCAAGAACAACCTGGATTAACCGCCGGAACCACTCGTCCCCCCACCAGCACCACCCGTCCCTCCTCCCGCATTTCCCGAACTCCCACCACTCCCACCACCGCTCATCCCTGAACCACCAGAGCTACCGGATCCTCCAGACCCACTCCCAGAACCACTCCCCATCGAACTTCCACCACTCATCGACCCGCTTCCCGCTCCCGGGCTGGTGCTACTCCCGCTCGCATCACCCGCATTCCCACCACCAATGGAGCCAGGCGGCAACGCCTTCCCGTCTCCAGAACCCGCGTTCATTTCAGTAGACGGCGGCATCCCGCCCTTATCGACCGGTGCATCGTTGCCGGAAGACTGAGCAAACGCCGCCATTGAACTGATCGACAACACGCTGCTCACCGTCAGGACCATCAATGTTGACCTGATCATGGTGCATCTCCTCTAAAAAGGTGCGTACCTGATTTCTGGCAGCATTGGCTTTTTAAAGGTGCCGCTCAATCGACGAATGGCTTTTCAGCTGGGCTCACCGGAGCCATTGTTACCGGCAATATCCGGGTCTTCGGGGGTGGTCTCAACATCGCCACGCTTCACATCATCAGTCGGCACCTGCTCAACCGCAGTGTCGTCGTCCGGCGGACGTTGATCGCGACTCAGGGAATCGGTGGGCGAAGGCAGCGGGTATTCAGGGGTGTCGTCGTCATCGTCGACTTTCGGATCAGCATTCATAAAGCACCTCTCGAAGGGCCTGAAAAGCAGGCCCTGAAATTTCGAGGGCTGGACAATGCTTGCGTTCGATCAGTGAGACGATCGGTCGATAGCACATCAACGCCGGTCAATCGTCGTCTTCTTCCTCTTCTTCGTACTCGACGTTTCCCACATCCCCAGCGTCATCGGAGTCGTTGAGCGGGACCGTTGCATCATCCATCAAAGAACCCGGATCTTCGTTGCCGGGGTCATTGATGAACGGAAGCCCACTTGGGCCTTTTTCTTCCTTGCCTTCGGTTTCAGGAGTCATGGCAGTCCTCGCGACGTTGGGGGTGTATGACGTTCGAGGCGGCTTGCGACCAAACGTTCCGGGGACTACCAGGCAGATACGAAAAAACCCGGCCTGGGCCGGGTTTCTGATATCACTCGATGTCGAATCAGTGATGTTTATTCTTGTGTTTGTTTTTGTGCTTATTCTTATGACCGCCTCCGGAGTGGGAGCCGCCGTTGTCGTTGCCAAGGTTGTTGCCGACCGCACCACCCGCTGCGCCACCCAGGCCTGCGCCAATGGTCGAACCGGTAGAACCGCCGAGGCTGTTGCCGATCACGGAACCGCCTGCCGAACCTAACCCACCACCAATTGCGGCCTCTGTGCGACTGCCCTTGTTCGCGCCAACAGCGCTGCCCGCAGCACCGCCAACGCCGGCGCCAATCGCTGCGCCTGTGCTGCCGCCCATTTGCTGACCCACTACGTTACCCAGTGCGCCGCCAAGACCGCCACCAACTGCAGCAGTGCCATCACCGGCAGCCATTGCACCTTGAGCGACCAAAAGTCCCAGAAACAACGTGGACAATGTCAAACGCATGATATGAACCTCAAATTCCGCATCGGGGGTAAGAGTACGCATTGCGGATGGGCGTGAGTCTAGCACCTGCACTCACTGAATCCGGCCAGCGATGGAGGTTGGACATCTGCAAATTCAAAGTCTGTGAAAAACGAAACATCCAGATACGAAAAGCCCGGCATTTAGCCGGGCTTTTCGAGGTTATCGCTCAGGATCAGTGACGCTTGTGACCTTTGGCCAGATTGCTGCCCACGCCGCCGCCCAATGCGCCGCCCAAGCCTGCACCAATGGTCGAACCAGTCTTGCCGCCCAGGCTGTTGCCGATCACCGAACCACCGGCCGCACCGACGCCGCCACCAATGGCCGCTTTGGTGCGGCTGCCTTTACGTGCTGCCACGGCACTGCCGGCTGCGCCCGCAACACCCGCGCCGATTGCCGCGCCGGTGCTGCCACCCATGCTCTGGCCGACTACGTTACCCAACGCACCACCCAGACCACCACCGATCGCAGCAGTGCCATCACCGGCAGCCATCGCACCTTGAGTCACCAGAAGTCCCAGAACCAGAGCAGGCAGTGTTAAACGCATGACGAAAAACCTCAAAAATAGGGAATACCGAAAAGCCGGGGATTGAATGCTTTCGAGGAGGAAACGTCCACACAAAATCCGCCGCTCCTCGCAATTGGCGACGTTTGGACAGCTTTTATGGAAAAGGTTTTATGACAGGCAAAAAAAAGCCCGCTGGGGAACGGGCTAGGGTACTGCTTTCTAACGGATGAGCTGAGACTACGTACTTGGGTGTGAAAACTTTGTGAAAAAACATCAACAGAAAATTCTCGCTTGTCGGTCGACCTGTCGAGCCCCTCTAAAAATAAAAAAACCCCACTCATTGGCGGGGTTTGTCCGTTTGACCATTACTTCCTGGATGTCACTCGTTTTGGCAAAAACTTCGACCTGAGCACCTTGGTCGCCGCGGATCTGACTTTGCTGGTCTCGACCTGATCTTCACCGAAGCTCGCCACATACTCCGTCTGGCCACACTGCACGCAATTGTTGATTGGAAATTCTGCCCCGTCGTCTTCGATATACGGATCAGTCATAGCGCTTCCCCTCTCAAAGCGGGATCGATACCGGCAAGCCCTATTGCCTGAAAAATATCGACCACCAAGGCTTTTGAGACTAGCCGGTCATTACCAGACTTGTAGTTCAGATCTCCGCATGCCCGACGAATGGACCCCGCCGTTTCCTACAAAATCAGCCGGCGATCAAACAGATTCATTCCGTCACTCACCTCAGCTTGACCGCCGTCCCGGTCACAAACACCACGACCATCCCACCCTTGCCGGCCGGCATGCTGATCTCAAAATCGAGCCCCACCACCGCATCCGCCTGAAGCGCCCGCGCCCGCTCCTTGATCTCCTCGGTCGCCTGAATCCGCGCTTCCTTCAACGCCCGCTCCAGCGTCTGGGAACGGCCACCGAAAAAATCCCGCATGCCGGCGAACACGTCGCGGATAACGTTGACGCCCTGCACCGATTCGGCGCTGACGATGTCCAGATAGGCGGTGATTTGGCGACCTTCGATGGCGTGGGTGGTGGTGGTGATCATGGGGATTCCTTCTTCATAGAGGCGCGCATTATTCCTCTGCGGCCAATCGTTGAAAACAAAAAGCCCAGCAACGGCTGGGCTTCGATAATCAGGTATCACAGTTCTTCAGGCATATTTACAGAGTCAAAGAAGCTTGCCGTCGGAAGCCCCCATCCGCTTGGCGCTCCTGCGTTACTTCCCACACGCCTTTCACTATTCCTACACCATTTTCAGAAGCGACTTCGCTTATTCGCTTGAGCCAACAACGGTGCCATGATTCAAATACTAACGCCAGAAACCACAAAACCCCTGATTTCTCTCGAAATCAGGGGTTCTGGTTACATCGAATTTGGCGGTGAAGGAGAGATTCGAACTCTCGATACAATTTCTTGTATACACACTTTCCAGGCGTGCTCCTTAAGCCACTCGGACACTTCACCGTATCTCTTCAAACATGTTCTGTCTGTCGAGGCGCGCTAATGTAGTCGAAAGCTTTTCTGATGGCAAACTTTTTTTGCAGAATTTTCATGCGCTTAGCGTTTCAGTCGTTCCTGTCGGTTCCGGGCGATGGCAAACCTGCCAATCTCCGGCTTCGCGCCCTCTTCTATAAGCAGAGGAATGCACGGCGGGAGTGGCAAGCTACGCTTGCCCGGCGGGGAAAGGGTGACTGGCGGGTCAGTCACGGCGCTTTACCTGGCCTGCGGCGGTGGGTAACGTCTGCCCAACTTTCATACAAGGAATAGCGTCATGAGTGAGTTGATTTCCTACCATCTCGAAGACGGTATCGCGACCCTGA
The DNA here is from genome assembly GCF_058797635.1 of Pseudomonas sp. GW823-FHT02C02. Classification (NCBI taxonomy): domain Bacteria; kingdom Pseudomonadati; phylum Pseudomonadota; class Gammaproteobacteria; order Pseudomonadales; family Pseudomonadaceae; genus Pseudomonas; species Pseudomonas sp. GW823-FHT02C02. The sequence continues at coordinate 177,942 of NZ_JBXAJV010000009.1, forward strand.
CTTTGAGCAATGGCAAGGTCAATGCCATTTCCCCGGACGTGATTGCTGCGTTTAATGCTGCGCTGGATCAGGCGGTGACTGATCGTGCAGTGGTGATCATTACCGGTACGCCGGGGATCCTGTCCGGCGGTTATGACTTGAAGGTGATGACGTCCGGCCCGAAAGAAGCGGTCGCGCTGGTGACGGCCGGCTCGACGCTGGCCCGTCGTCTGTTGTCGCATCCATTCCCGGTGATTGTGGCGTGCCCTGGGCATGCGGTGGCCAAGGGCGCGTTCCTGCTGTTGTCGGCGGACTACCGCATTGGTGTCGACGGCCCGTTCAGCATTGGCCTGAACGAAGTGCAGATCGGCATGACCATGCACCATGCCGGTATCGAGATCGCGCGTGATCGTCTGCGCAAGTCGGCGTTCCACCGCTCCGTCATCAACGGTGAGATGTTTAATCCACAGAGCGCCGTGGATGCCGGCTTCCTCGACCTGGTGGTGTCGGCCGAAGAGCTGCAAAGTGCTGCGCTGGCGGCGGCGCGTCAGTTGAAGAAGATCAACATGACCGCGCACAAGAACACCAAGCTGAAAGTGCGCAAGGCGCTGCTGGATACGCTGGACAACGCGATCATCCTGGATCAGGAACACATGGGTTAAGCCCGGACAGTCTGCACAGAAAAGCCCGACCGTCGTGTCGGGCTTTTTCATACGCACGCTGTTGAAAAATCAACAACCGCTCTAGCACGCGTCTGACCCTCAAGTCGGAAACATGCGCACAAACATCGCCTATCTCCTTCCTCTATAGCGGCAATTGCCGAAAACAGTGCACATCCGTACACTGCGCCACCTTTTGTCCCGGTGGGGCCTGTAAATGCTGTTTGCGTTTCGTATGTTATTGATGGGCCTGCACTTTATTTTGGCCGGTGTGCTTGGGGTGATTCTGGGCCTGTGCCGCCCGTTCAACCCGGACAACAGCCGGTTGTGTGCGCGCCTGTATGCGTGGCCGGCGATGTGTATTTTGCGTTTGCGGGTGAAGGCCGATGTCGGACCGTTGATGGATAAGCCCGACAGCTGCGTGATCATCGCCAACCACCAGTCCAACTACGATCTGTTTGTGTTCGGCAACGTGGTGCCCCGCCGCACCGTATGCATCGGCAAAAAGAGCCTGAAGTGGGTGCCGCTGTTCGGGCAGTTGTTCTGGCTGGCCGGCAATGTGTTGATCGACCGCGGCAATGCGCCCAAGGCGCGCCAGTCGATGTTGACCACCACGCACACCTTGCAGCATCAAGACACATCGATCTGGGTTTTCCCCGAAGGTACGCGCAACCTCGGGGAAGAGTTGTTGCCGTTCAAGAAAGGCGCGTTCCAGATGGCGATCGCCGCGGGCGTGCCGATCGTGCCGGTGTGTGTCAGCAGTTACGTCAAACACATGCGATTGAACCGCTGGCGCAGTGGGAAAATTCTGATCCGCTCGCTGCCGGCAATTCCTACGGCGGGATTGAGCCTGGATGACATGCCCCGGCTGATGGCACAGTGCCGCGAGCAGATGCGCGAATGCATCGAGTCGATGGACCGGCAACTCCAAGCCGTTTGACAATAAAACCCGCCTAGTGCGGGTTTTTTTCGCCTGTGAACCTCTGCCGGCGAACTCGGCAGATTTCATTGACTCTCAAGCAGCAGACAAGGCTAAGCTGAGCACGGCTCGCCACTGGGTCTTTGTTAATCAAAAGCGCTAATAAGAAGTGAACCAAAATCATGGGTAGAGTTGTTGCTGCTGCGGTTTATAGCGCCGGTAAAAAAGTCACCAATATCACCCTCGACGAAGGCGCGGCCTGGGCAGCAAAGCCTGGCCACTTTGTCTGGATCGGCCTTGAAGAGCCGAACGCGCAGGAATTGACCAACCTGCAACGCCAGTTCAACCTGCACGAGCTGGCCATCGAAGACGCCTTGGAAAAACACAGCCGACCGAAGCTCGAAACCTTCGGCGATGCCTTGTTTATCGTCACGTATTCACCGGTCCGGCATGAAGGCAAACTGGAGTTCATCGAGACTCATATCTTTGCCGGCAACGGTTACATCATTACCGCGCGCAACGGTCATTCGGCGTCCTACGCCCTTGTCCGCCAACGTTGTGAGGCGCGTCCGCTGTTGTTGGAGCACGGGGAAGATTTCGTCCTCTATGCCATCCTCGATTTCGTGATTGAAAACTACCAGCCGGTGGGCGAAGCGATCCATGCCGAGATCGATGATCTGGAGCGCAATGTGTTGTGCAGCGCGCTGAATGAACATGACATCCAGAAGCTGCACGGCCTGCGCCGGGACGTCTTGCGCTTGCGGCGTTATGCGGCGCCGATGGTGGAGATCGGTGAGGAACTGCAGAAGCTGAGCTTTCCGTTTATCGACAAGAACATGCGCCCGTACTTTCGCGATGTGCAGATTCACGTCACACGGCAGATGGAAGACCTGACGACCCTGGCGGACATTGCCAGCCAGACCATCGAGGTCGGTGTGTTGCTGGAGGCGTCACGGCAGAGCGTTGTGCAGCGCAAGTTTGCGGCGTGGGCGGCGATCCTGGCGTTTCCGACGGCGGTGGCGGGGATTTACGGGATGAACTTCCAGAACATGCCGGAGTTGACCTGGCATTACGGGTATTTCGCGGTGCTGGGGTTTATTGCGGTGGGATGTGTGAGTTTGTGGGCGAGTTTCAAAAAGTCCGGGTGGCTTTGAAACGCTTGTGTGGCGAGGGCGCCTGCTCCCTCGCCGCACATTCGCTGCAATGTTTTAAACCGCTTTAGCTTCTGGCTTATGCGCCACAAACCGCATCATCCACTCCGCAACGGTCGTGCCGTGATGCTCTTGCTCAAGGCTCGCCACACCTTTCGTATAAACCTGCTGACCCAGTGCCTCCTGTCGAATCTCCAACAGCGCACGGGAATAATCGTGAATGAACTCAGGGTGCCCCTGGAAGCACAGCACCTGATCGTTGATGTGGTACGCGGCGAACGGACAGAAATCGCTCGAGGCGATAACCGTGGCGTTTTCCGGTAGCGACGTCACTTGGTCCTGGTGGCTGATCAACAAGGTCAGTTCTTCACACACCGGACTCATCCATGGCGCCTTGGCAGCGAGTTTGTATTTGTGAGTGCCAACGCCCCAACCTTGGGTCGCACGTTCGCTCTTGCCGCCCAGCAGCAGCGCCAACAACTGATGGCCGAAGCACACGCCCAGCAACTTGTCGCCGCGTTCATAACGCTTCAGCAAGTAGGCCCGCAGGGTTTCGATCCACGGATCGGTGCCGAAGGAATCGGCCTTGCTGCCGGTGACGAGGTAGGCATCGAAGGTCAGATCGTCACTGGGGTACTCGCCCTGCATCACGTTGTACACGGTGAACTCGGCAGCGATGGGTTGCTGCGAAAACAGATTCTGGAACATCTGCCCGTAACCCTGATATTGATCGACCAGTTCCGGACGCAGGATGTCGGTTTCCAGAATGCAGATGCGTAACGACATAAAAAATACCTGACACGTGATGGGAATAATGCACACCCCAGAGCCTGCCTCGAAACACGGTGACAAGGCAAGCCCCGGAAGGCGTCATACGTCCCTTAAAACGCCTCCCCTTTGGCCGCTTTCTCCAGCAATAACGCAGGCGGCGCGAAACGCTCGCCATACTGCTGGGCCAGGTACTGGGCGCGGGCGACGAAGTCTTTCACCCCGTACTGGTTGATGAACTGCAGCGCGCCACCGGTCCAGGCCGCGAAGCCGATACCGAAGATCGAGCCAACGTTGGCGTCCGCCGTCGAGGTCAGCACACCCTCCTCCACACAACGCACGGTTTCGATGGCTTGCACGAACAGCAGGCGATCGCGCACATCCTTTGGCGAAATCTGCCCGTCGGCTTTCTCGAAACGGCTTTTCAGCTCAGGCCACAGATGTTTCTGGCCACCGACCGGGTACTCGTAGAACCCGCCTCCTGCGGCTTTACCGGGCCGTTTGTATTCGTTGAGCAGCAAGTCAATCACGGCGAATGCGGGGTGCTCAATCAGCGGTTTCCCTTCTGCTTGCAGGTCTTTGGCGGTCTGCTGGCGGATATGACTCATGAGGCTGAGGGAAACTTCGTCGGAGATCGCCAGAGGCCCGACCGGCATACCGGCCTTGCGTGCTTCCGTCTCGATCATCGGTGCACTCACGCCTTCGCCGAGCATGGCGATGCCTTCGTTGGTGAAGGTGCCAAACACCCGGGAAGTGAAGAAACCACGGCTGTCGTTGACCACAATCGGCGTCTTCTTGATTTGCAGGACGAAATCGAACCCGCGCGCCAGGGTTTCGTCGCTGGTGTTGGCGCCCTTGATGATTTCCACCAGCGGCATTTTCTCCACCGGGCTGAAGAAATGCAGACCGATGAACTTCGTTTGATCCGGCACGGCGGTGGCCAGGCCGCTGATCGGCAAGGTCGAGGTGTTGGAGGCGATCACTGCGGCCGGGCCGACGACCTTTTGTGCCGCCGAGGAGACTTTGGCTTTCAGCTCGCGATCTTCGAATACCGCTTCAATGATCAGGTCGCAACCGGCCAGGTCGGCATCGTTTTCGGTGGTATGGATCCGCGCCAGGATTGCCTCTCGCTGTTGCGGGAGCATCTGGGCGCGTGCGACTTTCTTGTCCAGCAGCGCCGCCGAGTGGGCCTTGCCCTTCTCCGCTGCTGCGAGGTTGATGTCCTTGAGCACCACTTCAATGCCGGCCGAAGCGCTGACAAAGGCGATGCCCGCGCCCATCATCCCGGCGCCCAGCACGCCGACTTTTTGCGTGACACAAGGTGCAAACCCCTTGGGCCGCGAGCCGCCGGCGTTGATCTCGTTGAGCTGGAACCAGAAGGTGCCGATCAGGTTTTTCGAAATTTGCCCGGTGGTCAGTTCCGTGAAATAGCGGGTTTCGATCAGGTGCGCGGTGTCGAAATCCACTTGAGCGCCTTCGACAGCGGCACAGAGAATCTTCTCCGGCGCGGGCATGCAGCCCTGGGTTTTGCTGCGCAGGATCGACGGTGCGATGGCGAGCATTTGCGCGACTTTCGGGTTCGACGGCGTGCCGCCGGGTATCTGATAACCCTTCACGTCCCACCGCTGTGCGGCGGCCGGATTGGCAATAATCCAGGCGCGCGCCTTGCTGAGCAATTCATCGCGATCTGCGGCCAGTTCATCGATCAAACCCGCTTGCAAGGCCTGTTGCGGCCGGACTTTCTTGCCTTCGAGCAGGTACGGCAAGGCTTTTTCAATGCCCAGCATGCGCACCATACGGACTACCCCGCCACCGCCCGGCAGCAAGCCAAGGGTGACTTCCGGCAGGCCGAGTTGCACGGATGGATTGTCCAGCGCGACGCGGTGATGGCAGGCGAGGCAGATTTCCCAGCCACCGCCCAACGCCGCGCCATTGATCGCGGCCACCACCGGTTTGCCGAGGGTTTCCAGGGTACGCAACTGGCCTTTGAGCGTCAGGACCATGTCGTAAAAGGCCTTGGCCTCGGGTTTGCCGACCTTGATCAGTTCATTGAGGTCGCCGCCGGCAAAGAAGGTTTTCTTGCCCGAGGTGATGATGACCCCGGCAATGCTGTCCTTTTCGGCCACCAGGCGGGCGACGCAGGCGGCCATGGCCTCGCGATAGACCGCGTTCATGGTGTTGGCGCTCTGGCCCGGCATGTCGATGGTCAGGACGACGATCTGGTCCTGACCTTTTTCGTAACGAATGGCTTCAGTCATGTCACTTGTTCCTTAAGGTCGGGGCTCAGAGGCGTTCGATGATGGTGGCAATGCCCATGCCGCCGCCGACACACAGGGTCGCGAGGCCATAGCGCAGACGCCGGGTTTCCAGTTCATCGAGCAGCGTGCCGAGAATGGCGCAGCCAGTGGCGCCCAGCGGATGGCCCATGGCGATGGAACCGCCGTTGACGTTGACCTTGTCCGGGTCGATGGCCATGTCCTTGATGAATTTCAGTACCACCGAGGCGAAGGCTTCGTTGACCTCGAACAGATCGATGTCTTCAACCCGCAGCCCGGCCTTGGCCAGTGCTTTGCGGGTGGCCGGCGCCGGGCCGGTGAGCATGATGGTCGGGTCGGTGCTGGTGACTGCGGTGGCGACAATCCGCGCCCGAGGCTGCAGACCCAGCGCACGGCCTTTGGCCTCGGAGCCAATCAGCATCAGGGCGGCGCCATCGACGATCCCGGAGCTGTTGCCCGGTGTGTGAACGTGGTTGATCCGCTCGACCTGGCTGTAAACGCGCAGCGCGGTGGCGTCAAAGCCCATCAGCCCCATCATCTCGAAGCTTGGCTTGAGCTTGCCCAGTCCTTCCAGGGTGGATTCGGCGCGGATGAACTCATCGTGATCGAGCAGGATGATGCCGTTCTGATCCTGCACCGGCACCAGTGATTTGTTGAACGAACCGTTGGCCCGCGCCCGCGCTGCCTTTTGCTGGGAATACAGCGCGTAGGCATCGACGTCCTGGCGGCTGAAACCTTCAATCGTGGCGATCAGGTCGGCACCGACGCCTTGCGGGGTGAAATGGCTGTGCAGATTGGTTTCCGGGTCCAGCGCCCAAGCGCCGCCGTCGCTGCCCATGGGCACACGGGACATGGATTCGACGCCGCCGACCACCACCAGGTCTTCGAAACCGGAACGAACCTTCATCGCACCCAGGTTCACGGCTTCAAGCCCCGAAGCGCAGAAGCGATTGATCTGCACGCCAGACACGCTGACGTCCCAATCGGCGACTTGTGCCGCCGTCTTGGCGATATCGGAGCCCTGATCGCCAATTGGCGTGACGCAACCGAGCACCACATCATCGACCTGGCTGGTGTCCAGCGACGTGCGCTGCTGCAACGCCGTGAGCAACCCGGCCACCAGATTTACTGGTTTGACGCTGTGCAAAGCGCCATCTGCCTTGCCTTTGCCACGGGGCGTGCGTAACGCGTCGAAAATCAAAGCTTGGGTCATGACGTCCTCGAACCTGGGCGGTGAGTAAATACTGAGCTTCCACCTTAGGCCGAGCCGCCATGGATTCAATGACCGCAATGCTCACTGGCGTTGACGGACACGCTCAGACGGACGGTCACTCGGGTGCGGATTAACCGATTAACGTCACCAAGCTGTCTAGCAAACGGGCGCCCAAGAAGCTGGCAATAGGCCTCATGCCTTTTTAAAAGCTTTAAGCAAGCAAACCATACGAAATGGATCTAAACCAAGCGTGACGCGGGCTCTAAGGTGAACATGTACGAAGTTGTCGTCGGGTTTTGCCGAGGCACTCGTCTTACAGGAAGTTCAGCGCTCTGCCGTCATGGAGATATGCAGGCAGGCATCAGGAAATAACAAAAAAGGCGGTCAAGCCATGTTCAAGCATTCGAAAGTACGTCAAGCCGGGCTCATTCTTTTCGCCACTACGCTGTTGTTGATTTTGCCGAACTTGACCAAGGTGATCGGTTAAGCGGTCTTCAAATAATACGGCGCCAGGTTTTTACATCGCCCTCTTAAAAATGTGACTGGCTCGCTACCCGGGCCAGCGTGGGTGTGCCAACCTTTGCGGCACTTCCACGACATGGACGGCGATCATTTGAAAACGCTCATTCTCTTTGGGGCCTTGCTGCTCAGCACGCCCTCGTATGCCGCACAGCTGAACCTTGAGCTGGGCGCGAGCAGTCGCACCTGGCAGACCGAGGAATTGCTCAAGCATCCTCAGGTCCAGACCATCACTATCAGCGACGACGTTTCCTACAAGCGGGACATGAGTTATCGCGCAGTTCCGTTGGCGGCGTTGTTGACCGGCATCAAGCCTGAAGACCATCTGCAAGCCGTGGCGCTGGACGGATTTGCCGCTGAACTGTCGGCGGCGCCGTTGCTGAACGCCAAGGGCGCGCGCGCGTGGCTGGCGATTGAAGACCCGGCGAAACCGTGGCCGGCGTTATCTAAAGGGAAACCGGGTGCCGGGCCGTTTTATCTGGTGTGGGTCGATCCGCAAGCCGGCAACATCAGCCCGGAGCAATGGCCGTTTCAAGTGGCGAGTATCAAGCGCATGGCGCCCGTGGCCGAGCGCTTTCCTGCGCTGCTGCCGGATCCGGCCTTGAAGGCGGATGATCCGGTGAACAAAGGCTTTGCGCTGTTTCAGAAGAATTGCCTGGCATGTCATCGATTGAACGGTGCAGGGGATGCGCAGTTCGGGCCGGATCTGAATATTCCGTTTAGCCCGACCGAGTACTTCGGGGCGGATTTTCTGAAGCGCTACATTCGAGATCCGCAGAGTTTGCGCCAGTGGCCTCAGGCGAAGATGCCGGGTTTTGCGCCGACGGTGTTGCCGGAGGGGGATCTGGAAATGCTGGTGGGGTATTTGAAGCATATGGCTGGGCGCAAAGCTAAGCCCTGATCCATTCCCTGTAGGAGCGAGGCTTGACCGCGAAGGCGTAGTGTCAGTCGACATCAATGTGAATGACAGTACGCCTTCGCGGGCAAGCCTCGCTCCTGCAAGAGGGCCGTGGTGTTTCGGTTATTGCTGCTGAACGGAGATAATCGGCGCTGGCATCGGCGTCGGCGAAACAAACACCTTCGCGTGCATTTGCTCACACCCACCGCCCCGGCGCATCCCGCGTACAGGGCAGGCATCCAGGTAATCCAGGCCCACCGCCAGTTTCAAATGCCGTTCCGGCCGGGCCAATTCATTGGTCACATCGAAGCTGTACCAAGCGTCATCGAGCCAGGCTTCGGCCCAGGCGTGACTGGCCAGGTGTTCGCTATTCTCGCTGTACAAATACCCAGACACATAACGTGACGGAATGCCCAGGCTGCGGGCGCACGCGAGAAACGCGTGCGTGTGGTCCTGACAGACACCGGAACGCCCGGCGAAGGCCTGGGCGGCGCTGGTGTCCACTTCGGTGGAGCCCGGCGTGTAGGTCATGTGCGAATTGAGGCCATGCATCAAGTCGATCAACGCCGTGCGATCCCGGCGTTTTTTACATTCCTTTTCCGCGAACGCACGCAGGGCTTCGTCGGCTTCGGTCAGGCGCGTGAAGCGCAGGAACGGCAGTGCCGACTGGCTTTCATGTTCGGCTTCGCGCAGCTCGTCGATGTCCACCTGGCCACGGGCGCCGATGATGATCGCCTCGTGGGGCTCGTCCATGGTCAGCACATGCAGGATGTTGCCGAACGGATCGAGTTGCGCGCGTACCGGGCGCGGCAGGTCGAGTTGCCAGCTGAGCACATGCTGACGCTCGCTGTCGTGGGGTGTCAGTCGCAGGTACTGGATGCTCGCCCGCACCTGATCTTCGTAGTGATAGGTGGTTTCGTGGCTAATGGAAAGTCTCATGCAGCCTCCAGGTAGGAACTGTGAATGGCGTTACCCAACTGGCGCACCAGCGGGATGAATTCGGTCAGCCAGGCGTGCAGGCCTTCGTCGAGAATTTCGTTGATGCCGGTGTAGCGCAGACGCGCGTCCATCTCCGCCGCCAGACGTTGCGCGGGCCGGCCATTGGCCCCCGGCAACTGGGCAAGGATCTGGTCGATTTCTTCGGTGCAGGCACGCAGGGAACGTGGCACATCGGCGCGCAGCAACAGCAACTCGGCCACATGCCGGGCACCGGGTGCATCGCGATAGATCTCGGTGTAGGCCTCGAACGACGACAACGCCCGCAACAACGCGCTCCACTGGTAATACGCGTGAGCAGTGCCGTCGCTGACCGCTTCGGCCTGATCGCCGGCCATTTCGTAGCGGGCGTCGAGCAGGCGCAACGTGTTGTCGGCCCGTTCGATAAACGTCCCCAGGCGAATGAAGCGGAACGCATCGTTACGCATGATCGTGCCGTAGGACGCGCCACGGAACAGGTGGGAACGTTCCTTGATCCACTCGCAAAAACGGCTCATGCCGTAGCGACTCAGGCCTTGCTCGGCGATCCCGCGAATTTCCAGCCAGGTGGCGTTGATGTTTTCCCACATGTCGGCGGTGATTCGCCCACGCACCGCATGGGCACTGGCCCGCGCCGCGCCCAGGCAGCTGTAGATGCTCGCCGGGTTGGCCGCGTCCAGTGCGAAGAAATGCAGCAGCCGCTCGGCGTGCAAATCACCGTGGCGCTCCAGGTAATCGTCCAGGGTGCCGGTAATCAGCAGCGGCATGGCCAGTTCGTGCAGACCGTCACCGCGACCGTCCTGCGGCATCAGCGACAGCGAATAACTGATGTCGAGCATCCGTGCGAGGTTTTCCGCCCGCTCCAGGTAACGCGACATCCAATACAAATCCGAGGCAGTTCTACTTAACATGGCAGGCTTCCTTCAATCCTCGACCACCCAGGTGTCCTTGGTTCCGCCGCCCTGGGAAGAATTCACCACCAGAGAGCCTTCACGCAGGGCCACACGGGTCAAACCGCCGGGCACAACCCGGGTTTCGCGGCCAGATAATACAAACGGACGCAGGTCGATATGGCGTGGCGCAATGCCGTTTTCGACAAAGGTCGGACAGGTCGACAGGGACAACGTCGGTTGCGCGATATACGCATGAGGCTTGGCTTTGATCCGCGCGCGGAACGACTCGATTTCCGCCGCGGTCGCCGCCGGCCCCACCAGCATTCCGTAACCGCCGGAGCCCTGGGTTTCCTTGACCACCAGGTCTGGAAGATTGGCCAGCACGTGGGACAGTTCAGAAGGATTGCGACACTGGAACGTCGGCACGTTCTTCAGGATCGGCTCTTCGTCCAGGTAGAAACGGATCATGTCCGTGACAAACGGATACACCGATTTGTCGTCCGCGACCCCGGTGCCGATGGCATTCGCCAGCACCACGTTGCCGGTTCGGTAGGACGACAGCAGCCCTGGAACGCCGAGCATCGAATCCGGGTTGAACGCCAGCGGGTCGAGGAATGCATCGTCGAGGCGACGGTAAATCACGTCGACCGCCTTCGGCCCGTCCGTGGTGCGCATGAACACCTTGTCGTCGCGCACGAACAGGTCCGCGCCTTCCACCAGCTCCACGCCCATCTCTCGCGCCAAAAAGGCGTGCTCGAAAAAAGCGCTGTTGAAGCGACCCGGCGTCAGCACCACCACGCTCGGATTATCGATCGGGCTGGAGCTTTTCAGAGTGTCGAGCAGCAGGTTCGGATAATGGTCGATCGGCGCGATGCGCTGGGCCGAGAACAACTCGGGAAACAGTCGCATCATCATCTTGCGGTCTTCGAGCATGTAGCTCACGCCGCTGGGTGTACGCAGGTTGTCTTCGAGCACGTAGTACGTGCCGTCGCCATCGCGTACCAGATCGACACCGGAAATGTGCGAATAGATATCGCGATGCAGATCGAGCCCTTGCATCGCCAGCTGGTATTGCTCGTTGGCCAGCACCTGCTCGGCCGGAATGATGCCGGCCTTGATGATGCGCTGCTCGTGGTAGAGGTCGGCGAGGAACATGTTCAACGCCTTGACCCGCTGGATACAGCCGCGCTCGACGATCCGCCATTCACTGGCGGGGATGCTGCGCGGGATGGTATCGAAGGGAATCAGGCGCTCTGTCCCCTGCTCATCGCCGTAGAGCGTGAAGGTAATCCCGGCGCGATGAAATAACAGATCGGCCTCGCGTCGCCGTTGTGCCAAGAGCTCGTCAGGCGTCTCGGCCAGCCAACGGGCAAACTCCCGATAATGCGGGCGGACCTGGCCGCCGGCATCGTACATCTCATCAAAATAGGTGCGGATCATGCCGTACTCCTTGTCACCCGGACATCTAGGCATCGCAAGGCCCGTGCCATCGGCAGAAACGCTTTGTTATCAATCAGTTGGAGAATCACGCCGTTTGCACCGCACCAATCCTGTGCAGCAAACGCCCCACGCTGATCGCCCCCGCTTCATTGCAAGGCGACGTTGTCACCTATCACCAGCATAGTCAGAGTTGATTTCACTGCCCGGCCGGCGGTGCGGATAATCCGCGCATCCGCTGCAAAACCTGACCGAACTTCCCTTTAGCCGCCTGCTCAGGCGGTTTTTTTTGCCTCGGGATTCTTGTTTCAGGGTTTTGCCAAGGGGCGGATGCCACAAACGAAAACGGCCAACCCGAAGGTCAGCCGTTGCTGAGCGTTGTCACTGTTCATAACGTTATGCGAGACGCCCTCGTATTTCCTGCTTGACGCCCCACCCTTCGAGGATGCCGCCCAGAGGCTCAACCACCGCCTCGAAACCCTGTTCGAAATCGCCGATATCATCGTAGGTGGCGTACATGACTTTGCTCAGTTCGAGCGCCCATGCGCCGTCATCGCGCACACTGATTTGCGCGTTCAAGGATTCACCTTTGTATTGCCCTGCCGCCCTGCGTGCCCGCTCCTCGTCCGGGAAAATGGCGTAGAACTCGATGGGATGGAACCGTGAAAAATCGAAACCGCCTTCTTTCATGCGGCGCAACACGCTGCTGCTGATGTCTTCTTGATAGGCTGTGCTCATGAAACGTCCCCCTCAATCATGATGGATAGACTTTCCGTATTCCCGGCACGCGCAACCGATTGGTGCGAGCGATGCGGCAACCAGGTCGCCGGTGGGAAGCAAGCATGTAGCTGACAAGTCCAGACCTTAGCGATCCGTTCGCTGATCTCGATTGCAGAGTAGCCCCAAGACGGAGGCGCTGCCAAGGCCTGGATAAGAATGAGACAGGTGTTGTTCAGATTGGCGTGATGTCGAGGATTTGAATGCTGTTCTGCGCTTTGAGATTTTTTACGCTGGCATCAGCGGTTCGCCCTTCCAGATCATTCAGATCCAGTTCAGCGGCGACAGGAAGGAGCCGGCCTTTGATGAGTTTCGCGGCTTGCTCGTTATCCGGGCACTTGTCGCACTCAAAGACTTCATCGACTGTTTCACCGTGATCATCCACGAAAGTGATTTTCCACTTTTGCATCAGTGCCTCCTCGAACAAACCCGCAAATGGGCTTACATCCATCTGGACTTTTGGCCTGAGTGATCGTTCAAACGGATTACCGCATGCAGGTATGAAAAACATACAGGAACCTGTAGGAGCGAAGCTTGCTCGCGAAAGCGCTGCATCAGTCAACTTGTGTATTGCCTGATGCACCGCTTTCGCGAGCAAGCTTCCCTCCTGCAAGGGGGTTATGCGTACATCTTCAGTTTAGTCGTTGCTTGGCTTGTTGATCGCTTGCAGCACGTATTGCGGCAAGGCGAAGGCGCCGATGTGGATTTCCGGGTTGTAGTAGCGGGTGATGATGCCGCTGCCGGCGAAACGCTGTTGCAGGGTTTCGCGGGACAACTTGCGATAGGCGGTGTTGGTCGCCCCCCAGGCAAAGGTCATCGAGCCGCCGATGTAGGTCGGCACCGCGGCCTGATAGAAGTGCCAGTCCGGGAACAGACTGCGCAGGCGACCCGCGGTGGTTTTGACTTCTTCGATCTGCATGAACGGCGTGCCGTTCTGCGTGACCAGGATGCCGCCCTCGTTCAGGCAGCGACGGCAGGCCTGGTAGAAGTTTTCGGAGAACAGCACTTCACCCGGACCGATCGGGTCAGTGGAATCGGAAATGATCACGTCGAATTTTTCGGTGGTGGTGGCGACGAAACGCATGCCGTCATCGATTACCAGATTCAGGCGGGGATCATCGAACGCACCCTTGGAGTGGTTCGGCAGGAATTCCTTGCACATGTCGACCACGGTGCCGTCGATCTCGACCATGGTGATGTGCTCAATGCTGCGGTGCTTGGCCACTTCACGCAGCATGCCGCCGTCGCCACCACCGATAATCAGTACACGTCTGGCGGCGCCATGCGCCAGGATCGGCACGTGGGTGAGCATCTCGTGGTAGATGAATTCGTCGGCCTCGGTGGTCTGGATCACGCCGTCCAGCGCCATGACCCGGCCCATGCGCGGGTTTTCGAAAATCACCAGGTGCTGGTGTTCGGTGCGCACTTCGTGCAGCAGTTTTTCCATGCGAAAACGCTGGCCGTAGCCTTCGTAGAGGGTTTCCAGGTATTCGCTGGTGGTGATGTTGCTCATGGGAAGTGCTCCGATGAATGCGGTGGCAACGGACGGTTACCCGCCCATGATGGCCAATCGATCGGCTCGATTAACCGGGAAAGGCGCGCATTCTACGTTGCGGAAGATGACAGGTCGAACCTTCTGACGCCCACATACTTGTAGGAGCGAGGCTTGCCCGCGAAGAACGATAACTCGGTCTCTCTGTTAAACCGTGTAATCGTTCTTCGCGGGCAAGCCTCGCTCCTACAGGGGGGCGGTGTTGGGGTCAGATCCGCACATTGCCCCGGGGCCCGGCGATAGCCCAGATGATCAGGCCCAGGACAGGCAGCAGCAGAATCAGCAGCACCCAGATGATTTTCATCCCTGTGTCAGCGCCACTTTTGAGCACGTTGATGATTGCCCAAATGTCCAGGACAAGAATAATCAGGCCGATCAGGCCATTGAACGTGGAACCCATGGTGTCGCTCCCTAAGAGTGGTGTGCACTCTTAGGATAGCCGGGCCTTGCGAGGGTTCCGTATTTTAAACGTGGACCGCTATTTTCAGGGCTTCGAGCGATGGCGCGGCGGTGATACCCACTTGCGCGCACAAATCGAGCACGCGCGGTACGTCGTTGCCGTAGACCAACACCATTTGCAGTTCGTCGTCGAGCAACTGGCTGAAGTTCATCAGCGTGTAACCGCCGTTTTCCTTGTTCATGCTGCCCATCTGCACCTGAATGCGGTTGAGCGCTGTCAGGGCTTCGGTCTTGGCCAGTTGCTTGGGTTTGATGTTGAAATCAACGCCGGGGCCGAACGAGGCGACGATCTGGGCGAACAGGTCGACGTAGGTGTCGGCCTGGAACAGCACGGTTTCCGGCAGGCTGCCCACTACAACCCACTCGCCCAGTGGAATCGGGAAGGAGTCGTCGTAGTTGATATCCGGATTGGCCGTCAGAAAAGCCTCGGGATCGGCGTAGGCCTGAGCCGCTTCGTCAGCGACTTTCAGGATTTCGTCATCGCTCATGCACCCGGAGCTGATTTTAGTGATGAGTTCGACGAGTGCGGCTTTCATGGGGCGGATCCTGTAGCGAGTGAATTTTGAGGGCGCGAAGGATAGCGCATTCGGAGAGAGTTACCGAGCAGACCAAAACTGCGTGGCGAGGGAGCTTGCTCCCGCTCGGCTGCAAAGCAGTCGTCAATCAGGTGAAAGCGGTCGACCTGATCTACTGCGGTGAATGGTTTTGGGGCCGCTTCGCAGCCCCGCGGGAGCAAGCTCCCTCGCCATAAAAGCCTCGATACCACAGGGGAGCGTGCGTATTCAGGCCAGCAGTTTTTGCAACTGCGCGGTGGTGTCGACAGCGCCCATTGTTTTCGCGGCGTCCAGCGCGGTGACGCCATTGGCATCCTTGGCTTTCGGATCGGCGCCTTTGCTGATCAGGTAATCGACGATTTCAACGCGGTTGAACATCGCCGCCATCATCAGCGCGGTGCGGCCGTCGAAGGATGAGCCTTCCACTTGTGCGCCCCCCTCGACCAACGCCTTGACCACCGCCAGGTCGCCCTTGAACGCGGCGCCGGCAATCGGGCTCTGGCCATTGTCGTTGCGGATTTCCGGGTCGGCCTTGTGTTCCAGCAGCACTTTCACCGTCTCCACGTGGCCGTGGTAGGCGGCGAGCATCAGCAAGGTGTCGCCCTTGTGGTTGCGCAGGTTCGGCGGCAGGCCTTTGGTCAGCAACGCAGCCATCATGGCCGCATCGCCCTCGCGTGCCTTGTTGAATACCTGTTCGGCAAATTCAGCGGCTTCTTCGGGGGTCATCTGGCGGCTTTGGTCTGACATCGGGGACTCCACTGTCTGTCATTCGGAAAGCCGACAGTTTCCCGAGCAGCCCCAAGGCTGTCACTTCTTTTTTCTCAAGAGCCGCCATAGCCACATTCAATAGCGGTACTTGCCGCCGCGAATATCCGCCAGGATCTGGTCGGTGACTTGCACGTAAGTCTGGGTGCCGGGCAGCCAGGCGTAGATCGGGTCATCGCCGGTTTTGCCGGGGTCGAAGGCTTCGTCCTTGAGCCGGGTTTTCTGGTATTTGAAGGTCCCGGTGGTTTCCATTTTCACTTTCACCCGCAGGAAAAGCGGCACCGCATACGCGGGCATCTGCTGGCGGGCAAACGCCAACAACTCGCTGAAATCCAGGGTTGCCAAGGATTCGGCTGGCGTGATCGCGGCCATGCCGGCACGTCCGTTGGTGTTCAGGATTTCCACGCCATACGCCACGGCTTCTGAAATATTCGGGTGTTGCAGCAAGATGTTCTCGACCTCGGTCGTCGAGACGTTCTCACCCTTCCAGCGATAGGTGTCCCCCAACCGATCAACAAACTGCGCATGGCCAAAACCGATATTGCGCAGCAGATCGCCCGTATTGAAGTAACGGTCGCCCCGGGTGAACACGTCGTGGAGCACGACTTTTTCAGTCTTCTGCGGATCGGTGTAACCGTCCAGCGGCGCCTTGTCGTCGATTCTCGCCAACAACAGACCCTGCTCGCCTTTGGCAACTTTGCGCATGAAGCCCTTGGCGTCACGAATCGGCAGGCCGCTGTCGTGGTCGTAGGCCACCAGCTCCCAGGCCATCAGGGAAAAACCGATGGTGTTGTCGAAGTTGAGGATGTTGGTGAAGCCGATATTGCCGTCGCTGGCGGCGTACAGCTCACAAATGTGCTCAACCGCAAAGCGCGTCTTGAACTCGCGCCAGGCGCCGGGCCGCAGGCCATTGCCGATCATCTTGCTCACGCGGTGTTTGCTGTCCTCGGTCGTGGGTGGTTGATCCACCAGGTAGCGGCATAATTCGCCGACGTAACCAAGGGTGGTCGCCTGGTATTTGCGCACGTCGCTCCAGAACTGGCTGGCGCTGAATTTGCGGCGGATTGCAAATCCTGCGGCGCCGCTGATCGCCGCCCCCCAACACACGCAGAGCCCGGTGGCGTGATACAGAGGCAAGGTGCAATACACGACATCCTCGGGCTGCATATTCAGGGCGATCTGGCCGAAGCTCGCCGAGCTGCGCATCCAGCGACCGTGTTTGAACACGCCCGCCTTGGGCAACCCGGTGGTGCCTGAGGTGTAGATATAGAAACAAGGATCGTCGAAGAAAACCTGCTGGCTGCTGGTCGGATTTTCACTGGACGCCTGGGCGCTGGCGCTCATCAGGTTGATGAAACCGTCGGGGGCATGGCCGGGATGTCGATAGGTGTCTTGATCGGCGACGAACCAGGTGCGCGTCGGCTCGATCGACACCCGCTCGCGGACGGCACTGAAAGCCGGGACCAGTTCTTCGCCCACAATGATCGCCGCAGGCGCCACGAGGTTCAGGCTGTGGGCCAGGGTGTCGCGGGTTTGCGAGGTATTGAGCAAGGCACTGATCGCGCCGACCTTGGCCACTGCCAGAATCGTCACCAGCAGTTCTGGACGGTTCTCGAGAAAAACCGCCACCACATCACCCTTGCGGATGCCTTGGGTAATCAAGTGATGGGCGATGCGATTGGCCCACTGATTGACCTGTGCATAACTCAGCGTCACGTCGCCTTGCAGCAACGCGGGCCCATCGGGATTGCGCAAGGTCGCTTGCTCGAACGTCCAGCCGAGGCCACACGCTTGGGTCGGATCCTTGACGTTGGCAACCTTCATGCCCTTCACCACCCGAGGAATGGCTTTGGCAATGGAAGGCAGTTTGCGGAGCATCATGCTCCAGGTAATCGTGTCGCTCATGCTTGCTCCCGTTCGATCTTTTTATTGTCGGGCGGCGGTCTATGAGTCCGAAAATACGTCAGCGGTTCTTGAGCTGTACACGCGGTTTTTGAAATGTTTTGTATCCGCGCCCCGAGCGTTCGAGATCGCGAACCTCAGCGCGGGTGATTGGTTCCATCCAATCGAGGCCAACCCCGCAAAATGCAGGATGCACGATGGTCATTCATGCAGATTGCACGAAAGCGAAAATCCACCAAAAATATAACTCATTGATTTATAAGGATTTTAAAAATATCAGGTGCTGGCACAATCACTGCAACTACCTCTCCATGCTTGCCAATCAAGTGCTAACGGAGCTGATAGACATGAGCCTGATCCAAGAAAAATTTACCTCCCTGTTCTCCAACTTCGAAGTGAACACCCAACCACGTCCGGATGGTGGCATTCTGCTGACCCTGCGCAGCACCGAAGGCAAAGTGTTCAAGCGTTCGATTTCGTACCAGCAATTGCATGCCGGCGATCAGTTGTCGTGGGTGATCAGTGCAATTCGCCGTGATCTGGCCGAACAGGCCAGCGAACTGCCGCAGATCTCCATGCTGCAAAGCCAGCAGCGGTTTGCCCTGCCGACCTATCACTCGGCGTGAACCTTGCGGTTGTGTAAATAAACGCGCTGTAAAAAAACAGGCCGTGAGAGCTTTCGCTCCACGGCCTGTTTTGTTTTTGAAGCTGCACTGAGCCTTTGTAGGAGCGAAGCTTGCTCGCGAAGGCGATGGAGCAGATGTCAATAATGTTGACGGACACGCCGCCTTCGCGAGCAAGCTTCGCTCCTACAGGTAAGTCGTTTCGACGTTAAAAGGTGGAAAGATCAATCCGGGCAAAACTGTCGACGGTGACATGCCCTGCCAGCGCCCCGCCTTCCCGGGCCAGTCCGCAAGTGGCCATGCCAGCGGCGCGCGCCGCGTCCAGTTCCTCGACGATATCGGACAGAAACACAATCTGCGCAGCCTCCAGCCCGATCGCCTGGGTGATGCGCTCGTAAGAGTGTGCTTCACGCTTGGGCCCCGACGTGGTGTCGAAATAGCCGCTGAACAAGGGCGACAAGTCCCCCGCCTCCGAGCAACCGAAGATCAGCTTCTGTGCCTGGATCGAGCCCGAGGAATACACAAACAGTTTAAAACCGTCCTGATGCCAGCGCTTGAGCGCTTCAACGGCATCCGGGTAAACGTGACCTTTCAACTGTCCGGCCTGATAGCCCTGCTCCCAGACCATGCCTTGCAATGCTTTCAGCGGCGTGGCCTTGCGGTCTTCGGCAATCCAGCCCAGCAGGATTTCGATCACCCGCTCAACGTCGGCGTCCGGTTCGTTGCTGTCACGGCGCACGGCGGCCAGTTGCTCGGCCACATCTGCGCGCCCGGCGTGCTGGCGAACAAAGTCCGGCAGGTGTTTGGCGGCATACGGAAACAGGACGTCGAACACAAAACTCACCGCGCTGGTGGTGCCTTCGATGTCGGTGAGAATCGCTTTGATCGGCATCGGCTCAGTCCTCAAGACGCGGGAAGCGGCTGGCGATGTCTTCGCCGGTGAAGTTGGCAACCCAGCCTTCAGGGTTGTTGAACAGTCGGATCGCGACGAAGTGCGGATGCTCGCCCATGTCGAACCAGTGCGGCGTGCCGGCCGGTACGGAGATCAGGTCGTTCTTCTCGCAGAGCACCGCGTAAACGTAATCGTCGATGTGCAGGGTGAACAGCCCACGGCCGGCGACGAAAAATCGGACTTCGTCTTCGCCATGGCGGTGTTCGTCGAGGAACTTGGCGCGCAGTTCGGCTTTTTGCGGGTGATCGCTGTTCAGGCTGATCACGTCGACGGTGACGTAACCGCGCTCGGTCATCAGTTTGTCGATCTGTTCCTGGTACGCCGCGATCACTTCTTCCTGACTGGCGCCCGGCTGGATTTTCGCGGTAGCTTGCCAGCGGTCGAAACGCACGCCCTGCTCGGCCAGGGTCGAGGCGATGTCTTCGAAATGGGTCAGCACCTTGTTCGGAAGATCAGGGTTTGAGACGTGGTAAACGGACAGGCTGCTCATCAGGGCAACTCCTTAACGGTTCATGCGTTGCGGTTCATGCTTGACGGTTCAAAACCGCGCGCATCTTCAACTCGCATTCGAACAAAAATTCAAACGCTTCGATCTGCCGCAGGGCGTCGCTCATGCGCGCGCCCCAGGTGTAGAGGCCGTGGCCGCGAATCAGGTAGCCGACGCAATCGGGATGGGCTTCTAGCCAAGGCTGCACCTTGGCGGCGAGGCGCGCAATGTCCTGGTCGTTGTCGAAAATCGGCACGCGCACCCGGGACTCGTGGGTCGAGACGCCGCTGAAAGCTTTTTGCAGTTCGTAATCTTCGAACTCGATGAAGTCTCCTGGCGTCAGGCGCGACAGCACCGTGGCGTTCACCGAATGGGTGTGCAGCACCGCGCCGATCTCCGGGCGCCAGCTGTAGAGCTGGGTGTGCAGCAGGGTTTCGGCGGACGGTTTTTTGCCCGGTTCCAGGCTGTTGCCCGACAGGTCGGTGACCAGCACATCATCCACACCCAGCTGGCCTTTGTGCTTGCCGGACACGGTCAGCAGCGCTTCGGTCGGCGACAGGCGGGTCGAGTAGTTGCTGCTGGTGGCCGGCGACCAGCCGCGACCGTACAGAAAACGCCCGGCGTCGATGATTTCCTGGGCGAGGTGTTCACGGGTAAGGCTCATGGCCTGTCCTCTTGCATGCGTGTGGCAATGATAACGGCAGCGGCGAAGGCTGCGAGACTGGCAATACTAAAGGTGAACGTGGCCCCGAGGGCGTTCCAGCTGTAGCCGGAATACAACGCGCCCAATGCGCCGCCAGTGCCGGCGAGCGCGGCGTAAAGCGCCTGGCCCTGACCTTGCTGACGCGCACCGAAGCTACGTTGCACGAACTGGATGGCAGCGGCGTGAAAGCTGCCGAATGTTGCAGCGTGCAGCACCTGGGCAAACAGCAGCACCCAAAGGAATTCGGCCAGCGAGCCCAGCAGCAACCAGCGCACGGCCGCCAGCAGGAAACTCACCAGCAGCACCCGACGCACCGAGAAGCGCGCGAGGATTTTGCTCATGGCCAGAAACATCAGGACTTCGGCAACCACGCCGACCGCCCAGAGCATGCCGATCACGCCTCGACTGTAACCGAGCCGTTCGAGGTGCAGGGTCAAAAAGGTGTAATAAGGCCCGTGGCTCACCTGCATCAGCGCCACGCAAGCGTAAAACGCCAACACGCCGGGATTGCGCAATTGCCTGAGAAAACCGTCTCCGGCAATGCGTTCGCCCTGAACCGGTTGAGCGTTGGGCACCCACAGGCTGCTGACGACGATGCCGGCCATGATCAGCACCAGCGCCACCGGGTAAATGTCGAGGCTCAGCCATTCGAACATCCGGCCGAGCGCGACCACGGTGATGATGAAACCGATGGACCCCCAGAGGCGGATCTGACTGTAGCGCGACGTCTGCCCTTTCAAGTGCGCCAGGGTGATGACTTCGAACTGCGGCAACACCGCGTGCCAGAAGAACGCATGCAGCGCCATGACCATCGCCAGCCAGGCGTAGGTCTGGCTGACGAAAATCAGCGAAAACGTCAGCAGGGTGCAGACGGCGCCGAAGCGCACGATGGCCAGGCGCCGGCCGGTGTAGTCACCCAGCCAGCCCCAGATGTTCGGTGCCACGCAACGCATCAGCATCGGGATCGCCACCAGTTCGCCGATGCGCGCGCTGGAAAAGCCCAGGTGATCGAAGTACAGCGCCAGAAACGGTGCTGTCGAACCGAGCAAGGCGAAATAGAACAGATAGAAACTGGAGAGCCGCCAGTATGGGAGCGCCGCCACGTCGTCAGACCGCAGCGGCGTTGAGGTCAGCCATTAAAGCTGACCCAGCACCGGCGTGCTCACGCGCACGTCGGCATTCTGCCCGCGATGACGCAACAGGTGATCCATCAGCACGATGGCCATCATCGCTTCGGCGATCGGCGTGGCGCGGATGCCGACGCAGGGGTCATGACGGCCCTTGGTGATGACGTCCACCGGGTTGCCATGAACGTCGATCGAGCGGCCCGGCGTGGTGATGCTCGAGGTCGGCTTGAGGGCCAAGTGCGCAACGATCGGCTGACCGGAGGAGATACCGCCCAAAATGCCGCCCGCGTTGTTGCTGAGGAAGCCTTCCGGAGTCATTTCGTCGCGGTGTTCAGTACCGCGCTGGGCGACGCTGGCGAAACCGGCACCGATTTCCACGCCTTTCACGGCGTTGATGCTCATCAGCGCATGGGCCAGTTCGGCGTCGAGGCGGTCGAAGATCGGCTCGCCGAGGCCTGGCATCACGCCTTCGGCGACGACGGTGATCTTGGCGCCGACCGAATCCTGATCGCGGCGCAGCTGGTCCATGTAGGCTTCCAGCTCCGGCACCTTGTCCGGGTCAGGGCTGAAGAACGCGTTCTCTTCCACCGAATCCCAGGTCTTGAACGGGATCTCGATCGGGCCGAGCTGGCTCATGTAGCCGCGAATGACGATGCCCTGGCTGGCCAGGTATTTCTTGGCAATCGCACCAGCGGCTACACGCATGGCGGTTTCGCGGGCGGAACTGCGTCCGCCACCGCGGTAATCGCGCTCGCCGTATTTGTGGTGATAGGTGTAGTCGGCGTGGGCCGGGCGGAACAGATCCTTGATCGCCGAGTAGTCCTTGGACTTCTGGTCGGTATTGCGGATCAACAGGCCGATGGCGCAACCGGTGGTGCGACCTTCGAACACGCCGGAGAGGATTTCGACTTCGTCGGCTTCCTGGCGCTGCGTGGTGTGGCGGCTGGTACCGGGTTTGCGGCGATCCAGATCGCGCTGCAGATCCTCAACGGAAATCTCCAGCCCCGGCGGGCAGCCGTCGACAATGGCGACCAACGCCGGACCATGGCTTTCGCCCGCGGTGGTGACAGTGAACAGCTTGCCGTAGGTATTGCCGGACATGCAGGACGCTCCGTGAAATGAACCTGAATACGTAATGCGCGCCAGTATACGCAGGCTACCCAAGTAGTTCATCCTCGAACCTTATGGGTGCCCGCGAGTCCAACCGGCACCTTTGTGAATGATGGCGTGATGATGCTGCGAGTTCTAGCCTTGAGCCTTACCCTGTTTACCGGCTTTGCCCAGGCCACTGTCCTGCAACGCCCGATCACTTTGGATACCGGCACCGGGGAGCTTTTCGGCTCGCTGTTGCTGCCTAAATCCGACACCCCCGTGCCCGTTGTCCTGATCATTTCCGGCTCCGGTCCTACGGATCGTGACGGAAACAACCCCGACGGCGGCCGTAACGACAGCCTCAAGCGGCTGGCCTGGGTGCTGGCCAAACACAACATCGCCAGCGTGCGTTACGACAAGCGCGGCGTGGCGGCGAGCCTCGCAGCGACGCCGGACGAGCGCAATCTGTCGGTGGAAGCTTATGTCGCCGACGCCGAGGCCTGGGGCCGCAAGCTCAAAACCGACCCGCGCTTTGGCCAGCTGATTCTGCTGGGCCACAGCGAAGGCGCCTTGATCGCCAGCCTTGCGGCGCCCAGCGTCGATGCCGCCGCGGTCATCTCCATGTCGGGCAGCGCCCGGCCGATCGACCAGGTGTTGCGTCAGCAATTGAGCAATCGCCTGCCACCGCCGTTGATGCTGCGCAGCAATGAACTGCTCGACAGCCTCAAGGCCGGCAAAACCGACGACAACGTGCCGCCGCAGTTACAGGTAATTTTCCGCCCGAGCGTGCAGCCGTATCTGATTTCGCTGTTCCGTCAGGACCCGGAGGCAGCGTTCGCCAAATTGAAAATGCCGGCGTTGATCATCCAGGGCAGCAACGACATTCAGGTCGGCGTCGGTGACGCCAGGATGCTCAAGGCGGCCAAACCGGACGCCGAACTGGCGCTGATCGAAGGCATGAACCACGTCATGCGCATCGTGCCCAACGACGTGAAACGACAAATGGCCTCTTACAAGGACCCGCAATTGCCGTTGGCCGCCGAACTCGGCGCGCGAATCCTCGAGTTTATTGACGGACTTCGCACCAGTTAGCCACTACTCACCCTCCAGTCCTGAAAAAAACGGCCGATAAGCCTTTGTCGCCAGCGCTATGACTGACGACAAGCAGAGCTTGGACAGGATCTCGCCGTTATGACTGATACCCAGACTTCAACCGACACGACCGCTGAAAAAGACACACCGCCAGCGGTCGAGCTGCCGTGGGCGGACGTTCACGTCGAGCACCACAAGATGCTCCGCCTGGCGCCGCTGCAAACCGACCGCAATACCGGTGGGCGGCCATTGCGCTTTGTCGAATTCGGTTACGCCGACCGCCACAGCAAGGACCACAGCCTGATGCGCATGAGCATCAAGCTGCCCGGCCAGCGCGTGCGCAAAGAGCAGAACCATCTGGACGTGTGGGTCGATCACACCGCCAAGCGTGTGCATTTCGAGCCTGAAAGCGGTTTGCAGATTGAACCGATGAACCGTGGCATCGGCCGGTTCATGGCCACCCAGGGCATCACTTGGGCGAAGAAGCGTTGGCCCGGCTACACCATCGACGGCACGGATCTGAACAATAAAGATGCGTTGAACGAAGACACGCGCCTGCGCCGCGATCACTTTCTCAAGGCCCATGGTTTTGAAGTGGTCTACGCCGACGCCCAGCATTTGAAAGGCAGCGTCAAAGAAGTAAAGGTCGAAGACCTGCTGGGTGACTGGAACAGCGAAAAGCTGCAAGTGGTGGAAATACTCGAAGCCGCGCAGATGCTTCAACAGGCCGAGCAGAACCTGGCCGAGCAGGAAGTGAAACTGAAGAAACACGAAGAGAAGGTCAGCAAGTACAAGCGTGAAGACGCCGGTCTGCGCTTTACCATTACGTGCCTGGTGGCGTTTGCGGTGTTTCAGGCGGGGTTACTGATCTGGATTGCTACGCACCGGTAACGATCCGAGACCGCGGCGCGGTCTTCGCGGGCAAGCCACGTTCCCACCGATTTTGCGTCGTGCCCAAATGATGCGGCACACACAAGACCTGTAGGAACGAGGCTTGCCCGCGAAAGCGCCCTATAGTCAGACGCGGGAAGCGAACAGGGCCTGATGATCGCGGCACTGCTCCGCACTCAACATGAACACACCATGCCCACCGCGCTCGAAATCGAGCCAGGCGAAGTCGACTTCCGGGTACAGCGCCTCAACGTGAACCTGGCTGTTGCCCACTTCAACTATCAGCAAGCCCTTCTCGGTCAAATGATCCGCTGCTTCAGCGAGCATCCGTCGCACCAGGTTCAAACCATCATCACCGCAGGCCAGGCCCAGTTCAGGTTCATGCTGATATTCGTCCGGCATGTCGGCGAAATCTTCCGCGTCAACGTAAGGCGGGTTCGACACGATCAGGTCGAAACGCTGACCCGGCAAGCCGTCAAACCCATCACCCTGAACGGTGTACACCCGCTCATCAACGCCATGGCGCTCGATGTTCTGGTTGGCCACCTCCAGCGCTTCGAACGACAGATCAGCCAGCACGACTTCGGCGTTCTGGAATTCGTAGGCGCAGGCGATACCGATGCAACCGGAACCGGTGCACAGGTCGAGAATCCGCGCCGGCTCGGCACCCAGCCATGGTTCGAAACGTTTTTCGATCAGCTCGCCAATCGGCGAGCGCGGGATCAGCACACGTTCGTCGACAATGAACGACATCCCGCAAAACCAGGCTTCGCCCAGCAGGTAGGCGGTCGGAATGCGGTCTTCGATGCGGCGTTTGAGCAAGCGTTGCAGATTGACCAGTTCGTCATCTTCCAGGGCGCAATCGAGGTAGCTGTCAGCGATCTCCCACGGCAAGTGCAAGGCACCCAACACCAGTTGACGGGCTTCGTCCCAGGCGTTGTCGGTCCCATGGCCGAAAAACAGATCCTCCCCATGGAAGCGGCTGACGGCCCAACGGATATGGTCACGCAGGGTACGAAGGCGGGAAGTGATCACGGGGGTAAACTCCAGAAAAAACGACTGGCGATTCTAACAGCCAAAACGCGCCACGACGACGCGGGAAAACAGCAGATCAGATGTAGGACATGTCCATTTTCACTGTTGGCTATTGAACAAAACCTGCATCTTGACAAGGCTGCACGCCAGCAACGACGGCGCCTGCGATAGTAGCGATTCACAGAACCGCTCAGCCAGAGGACAATGTCGCAAAAGCCCCACTCCAAGGAGCCCCAGAATGTCCGTTCCAAAAACGATGTTTCAACTCAGCGGCCGCGGTTACGCAGCAGCCAATCTGGGTCATGCGACCCTTGTCATCATCGATGCCCAGAAAGAATACCTCAGCGGCCCGCTGGCCCTGACCGGCATGGATGCTGCCGTCGCGAACATCAAGCAACTGGTGGCCGCTGCCCGTGCCGCCGGTCGTCCGATCGTGCATGTGCGCCATCTCGGCACCGTGGGCGGGCTGTTCGATCCACAGGGCGAGCGCGGTGAGTTTATCCCGGGCCTGGAGCCGCTGGCGGACGAAACCATTATCGGCAAACTGCTGCCGAGTGCGTTTCACGGCACCCCATTGTACGATCGACTGCAAGAACTCGGCTCCCTGGACCTGATCGTGTGCGGCTTCATGAGTCACTCCAGCGTCAGCACCACCGTGCGTGCGGCAAAGAACCTGGGCTTTCGCTGCACCCTGGTTGAAGACGCCTGCGCGACTCGCGATCTGCCCTACAAAGGTGGCGTACTCACAGCCGAGCATGTTCAGCACACCGAAATGGCGATCATGGCGGACAACTTCGCCACCCTCGCGCTCACTCATGAACTGATCTGATCGGCCTCGAAGAGCGGTCAATACCGCCGCTCATCCGCAAAAGCCTCTCATTTGCTGCAATTGACTTAGCCTCAGGAACAACCCGGACAACTCCCGGTCGAAGGGCCGATACCCATTGAGGAAGGTCGGAATGAAGTTATCCGATGGTTTTGACGCACGCCGCTTGCGGCCCAAGGGCCAACGCAACTGGCGTTTTCGATTCGGCGCAGCCTTTGCTGCCTTGCTGGCGACGTGCGGTGTGTTGCTGGCAATGGCCGGCGCCGCCAGCCTGCTCGGCCGCCCTCCGGCCCTGGGCGAATTGAATGCCAGCCCGCTGGGCTCGGCGATCACTCTGGCGGTTGGCCTGTTTGTGCTTTATATCGGTGTGTGGCTGTGGCGTCGTTGCCGGCGTCGTTCGCGCCAATCGCGAGAGCTGAACATGTCCCCGCACCTGATGAAAAAACACGATTGAATCGAAGGCCCGGCTTTTAGGCGGGCCTCAATTGTTATGGATAGTGCCTCGACTTGGGTAAACTGGCCGCCCTTCGCGGAGGCTGACATGCAAGACGACGATTTTTCCCTGTTCAAAAGTGCGATCCAAGGCGTCAAGCCGATCAAGCACGATCGCGCCGAAACCGGCAAACCCAAGGCCGACCGCGCGCAAATCGCCAAGTTGCGTCAGGCCGCGACCGTTCGCACCGATGCCACCACCGTTGATGGTCTGTCCGATCAGTTCGTGATCGACGTCGGCCCGGAAGACGAGTTGATGTGGGCCCGTGACGGCGTTCAGGAAAGCCAGATACGCAAGCTCAAGATCGGACAGATTCCGTTCGAAGGCAGCCTCGACCTGCACGGCATGACGGTGGAAAAAGCCCGGGAAACCCTCTGGGCGTTCCTGGCTGAAGCAACCAAATTCGAAATCCGCTGTGTGCGTGTCACCCACGGCAAAGCCGTGCGTCTGGACGGCAAGCGGCCGATGATCAAAAGCCACGTCAACACGTGGTTGCGTCAGCATTCCCAAGTACTCGGCTTCACCTCTTGCCAACCGAAACATGGCGGTGCCGGCGCGGTGTATGTGATGCTCAAACGGACCATGATGGAAGGTCGTGACGAGTAAAGCTGTCGCTTCACGCTTGCAGCGCCGTGTTTGCCACCGTACCCTTGCCCTTTGCGAAAATCCCCACAGGTAGTTTCATGTCCCTGGAACAGAATTACACCGCGATTCTCGGCCAATTGGGCGAGGACGTCTCCCGCGAGGGCCTGCTCGACACGCCAAAGCGTGCCGCCAAAGCCATGCAGTACCTTTGCCGCGGCTATGAACAGACACTGGAAGAAGTCACCAACGGTGCCTTGTTCAGCTCCGACAACAGCGAAATGGTGCTGGTCAAGGACATCGAGCTTTACTCGTTGTGCGAACACCACCTGCTGCCGTTCATCGGCAAGGCTCACGTCGCCTACATCCCGAGCGGCAAAGTATTGGGCCTGTCGAAAGTCGCGCGAATCGTCGATATGTACGCTCGCCGCCTGCAGATCCAGGAAAACCTCAGCCGCCAGATCGCCGATGCGGTCCAGCAAGTCACCGGTGCCCTGGGCGTTGCGGTGGTGATCGAGGCCAAGCACATGTGCATGATGATGCGCGGTGTGGAAAAGCAGAATTCGTCGATGATCACGTCGGTGATGCTGGGTGAGTTCCGCGAAAACGCCGCGACACGCAGCGAGTTTCTCAGCCTGATCAAGTAATTCGTTACACGAAGAAAACCGGCATTCATCGCCGGTTTTTTTTCGTCTGTGAAAAATCAGGTAAGCTGCGCGCCTTCCGTTCGCCCTGTGAGGCTTATTCCGTGTTCGTAAAAGCGCTTCGTGTCGGCCTTGGCCAACTGATCATCTTCATCGACTTCATTACTCGCCCAGGCAAGAAGCAGCGCCCCGCCGCCGCTCAGGCTCAGGTCGAAACAGCGGCCAAGGACCTGACGCTGTATCAGTTCCACGCCTGCCCGTTCTGTGTGAAAACCCGTCGCACCCTGCGTCGTCTGAATGTGCCGGTAACGTTGCGCGATGCGAAGAACAACGAACAGGATCGCCAGACCCTGCTGGAGCAAGGCGGCAAGATCAAGGTGCCGTGCCTGCGCATTGAAGAAAATGGGCAGACCACCTGGATGTATGAGTCCAAGGTGATTATTGATTATCTGGATAAGCGGTTCGCAGCTGCCTGACACGGCGGATCTCGAACAAAAATAAACCGGCCCATTGGCCGGTTTATTCGTTTCTACCCTCCCCCCCAGTCGTTTCCCCGCTTGCTTGTGATGCGAGCCGGGCTCGGTCAGCGGTACGACGAAGGTCTCCCTCCCGGCGATATATCCCTATTGCCAAACTTTTCGTCTACAAAATCAAAAACATTATTTGCTTTATTTGTATACAAAAGCATAATCCACTTCGTGCGAGTTTCTGACCAGCCGGTCAACAAATTCGCAAGTGCCTCAAAGGGCCGCTGCCACCCTCATGGGTCCGGCCCTGGAAATAACAATAAAACTCTTGAGGAGTATTCGCTGTGGAAAGCCGCAAATCCGAAGCCCCGACGCTGGAACTCTCGCCGCCGTTACGCAATGGCTTGCTTGAGCGCATTTTCAAACTCAGCTTGCACGGCACCACGGTGAAGACCGAGCTGATTGCCGGTCTGACAACCTTCATCACCATGGCCTACATCATCTTCGTCAACCCCAACATCATGGCCGACGCCGGGATCGATCACGGTGCCGCGTTCGTCGCGACCTGTATCGCTGCTGCGCTCGGTTGCCTGTTAATGGGCCTGTATGCCAACTGGCCGGTCGGCCTGGCACCGGGCATGGGGCTGAACGCCTTCTTCACTTACACCGTGGTCGGCACCATGGGCTACAACTGGGAAACCGCCCTTGGCGCGGTGTTTGTTTCCGGTGTGTTGTTCATGTTCCTGACCTTTTCGCGGATTCGCGAATGGTTGCTCAACAGCATTCCTGTGAGTCTGCGCTACGCCATGGGCGCCGGCGTGGGGCTGTTTCTTGGGTTGATCGGCCTGAAAACCGCCGGCATTGTCGTTGATAGCCCGGCCACCCTGATCAAGCTCGGCTCCCTGCGCGAGCCCGGCCCGTTGCTGGCCGCCATCTGCTTCCTGATGATCGCCGTGCTCAGCTACCACAAAGTGTTCGGTGCGATCCTCATCAGCATCATCACCGTGACCCTCGCGGGCTGGGGCCTGGGCCTCGTCCACTACGAAGGCATCATGTCTGCCCCGCCAAGCCTGGCGCCCACCTGGATGGCCATGAATGTTGCCGGCGTGTTCAACGTCAGCATGATCAGCGTGGTGCTGGCCTTCCTCTTCGTGCACATGTTCGACACCGCCGGCACCCTGATGGGCGTCGCCCAGCGCGCCAACCTGGTGAACGCGGACGGCCGGATCGAAAACCTTTCTCGCGCCATGAAAGCTGACAGTGCTTCCAGCGTGTTTGGCGCTGTAGTCGGCGTCCCACCCGTCACAAGCTATGTGGAAAGTGCCGCTGGCGTAGCGGCGGGTGGTCGGACTGGTCTTACCGCCGTCACCGTGGGTGTGTTATTTATTGCAGCCATGTTCTTCGCTCCACTGGCGGGCATGATCCCTGCTTATGCAACAGCGGGTGCGCTGATTTATGTGGCGATGCTGATGATGGGCGGCATGGCGCACATCGAATGGGACGAAGCGACCGACAGCATTCCGGCGATCGTCACTGCGATCATGATGCCGCTGACGTTCTCGGTTGCCGATGGCATCGCGCTGGGCTTTATCACCTACGTGGTCCTGAAAGCCTTCACCGGCAAGCACAAGGAAATTTCTGTCAGTCTGTGGGTGTTGTGCGCGATCTTCATCGCCAAGTTTATTTTCTTGTAAGCGTTACGGCGTCAGTGTTTCAAATCAGCCTCACCCCGTCGGGTGGGGCTTTTGCACAAATGGAGGAAAGTGATGAGTCTGGAAACCTGGCTGCTGTTCAGCGGCGCTGCGCTGGTGGTGATCCTGATCCCGGGGCCCCTGTCTTTGCTGATGATCAGCAACAGTCTGAATTACGGTTTGCGCCGCTCTTACCCGGCGTTCCTGGGGGGCGTTATTGCCTCGATCTGCCTGCTCAGTGCCTCGGCGCTGGGCCTGGGCGCCCTGTTGCTGGCATCGGAACAGTTGTTTAGCGCGCTGAAAATCGTTGGTGCGCTGTACCTGTTCTACCTCGCCTGGCAGAGCTGGCAGCAATCGCGCCAGCCATCGGTTGGCGCTGAAGTGCCCCAGGCTGCACCGGTGCCACGTTTTCGTGCCCTCTTCGGACGCGCATTCGTGTTGGGCGCGAGCAATCCGAAGGATATTTTGTTCTTTGCTGCTTTCCTGCCGCAGTTTCTGAGCGCCGAACAACCGTTCCTGCCGCAGTTGCTGATGATGATTGCGACCTGGACTGTGCTGGATCTGCTGTGCAAATTAGCTTATGGGCTGGGCGCTCATGGTGCGGCCAGGTATTTACGCAGTGGCAAAGGACAAAGTTGGTTTAACCGGGTGAGCGCAGGACTCTTCAGTGGAGCGGGCGCAGCCTCCTTACTAAGCAATCACTGATCGTATTGCCCTATTACTTGAACTCTTGATTTCATTAGACGTTATCAACGTCAACGCACTAAGAAGTGTTTGCCAAGGATGGCAACACTTCAACCCCGCCCCGCAACAAACCGCAACACGCGATATAAATATATATAGTTGTCTTTTCAGAACTCCCCCTACCATGGCGCTGCGATTTTGCACACGACGCCAGGAAAAGGAAGTTCCTATGGCAATGGTTTTCCAAACCCCCGATCCCGATCACTACAATGCCGTCGAAGTGACGGATATTGAACTGCAAGCCAATGAGTACTCCCCAACCACTATTGATTTCGATAAAGAAAGCATCGCCTCCGCCCCGCAACAAACAAATGCCAATAAAAGCCAGCTACGCGTTATTGATGAGCTGTTCGGCCCTATAAAAATAGGCACCCACTCGATTACCCGGTGTGCACTGGATGCACTGGGCGCGACATCAAATGGTCAGGGATTGAACGCTCAAAACACGTTCTTTCGACACCCCAAGCGGTCTTTTATCAACGCCTTGCAATTTGACCCTTTATTTATTGAAGCGCGTATGCGATTCACCGGCACCCGGGATGATTACGCACTGCCTTCCTTGCTGTTTGAAATGGCGTCGCAACGCCCATTAACGGCTCCGCCCCTGCTAAGAGAATTACCTGATCCCGCTGCCGATCCTGAACAGTACCGCCACAAACTGGACAAATTGCTGAACGCGGCGCAGAGGCTTGATATACGCCACGCGCACTTGTCCAAAACCACACCTCCCTGGGTGAATCGGGTCAAAAGTAGCAGCATGGTCAGCATGGGGACCGGGCTTCAGGCCTTCGGTATTTACAGCGGGCTGCGCGGCCTGCAAGACGCCATTGCAAGAAAAGATCACGGCGAAGTTGTATTCAACAGCCTCAGCACTTCAGCGGAAGTCACTTCATTAGCCGTCGAAGTGGCGGTCACCAAGCAAGCAAAATACATGATCGAAGCCGGGCAAAAAGCCTACAGGGATTTTGCCAAAACCAGCTTCGGCGTTCGACTGGGGCGTGGCGCGGGGCTGATCGCGAGCGCACTGACGTTGCCCTTCGATGTCATGTCCGCCGTCAAATCCTTTAATAGCGCAGCGGCAACCACAGGCAAAGAAGCCACGGATCACTATGTCGCTGCTGGCTTGAGTGTGACCAGCGCGGCCATGACGTTGATTCTGGGTGCCGCCGCACTGGCAGGTTTCTCCTTTATCGGCCCGGTGGGGCTGACGGCCGGACTTCTGCTGGTGGCAGGTTCACAGGTCTATGCGGCGGTACGCGTTGTCGACGATATCGATGATTACATCGAACTCACTACCCATGAGCGCCTGCGCACGGGCTGGTTCGCCTTCTGGGGAATCCCCCCTGACGACGACATACAAACCCGCCACGCGATTGCCAAATCAACGGTTGAACATTCGAGATTGTTACAAGCGACCGCCCGAAAATTACTGGAAGGAAAATTAAAAGACAGTACAGAAGTCATTGTAAACGGCAAGTTCAAGGTCGAGCTAAAGCCGACACAGGTGCCTAGCTTCGATTGGGAGGCGCAACAGTACCTATATAAAACCATACAAAAACCGCACGTCATTGATAGTAACGACACGATTGATGCTCGTAACGGTGTGACTGACGACATGCCCGGCGCGGAGTTCGGAACGCCAGGAGAGAACAAAGGTGCGGTGTGGTTTATGGGTGGCGGCGACGACACCATCGTGGGTGTTGAAAAAAAGCCAAACAGATTCTATTACGGCGCAGGTATCAAGCATCTGACCGGGGGAGAGAAAGACGATGAATTCATCTTCGAAGGCGCCGCCGAACTTCTCAAAAACGGTCCAAAAGACCCTCTACCCACTCTTCTGAAAGGTGGTTTGGGCAGCGATACGCTAGTGGTTACCGGGAGCTATCCTGAGGGCAACCGCCAAAGATTCGGGTATTTCATCGATCTGAACGAAGGACGACTGTCCATCATCACCCATGACCAGACCAATGAGGGCCGTTTCAACTATCGGCACACGCTTCTGGAGAGCATTGAGAACGTCGAAACCCTGGCCGGTGCGCAAAACAAGGTCATCGGTACGGGCGGCCCGAATGTCATCAAGTCGCGCGGTCGCGACACCATTGAGGCGGGCGCCGGGGATGACAAAATCTATCTCCTGAACAATGAAGGTACAGCCGCCGGAGGTCCCGGAAAGGATCACTACGCGGTGGCCCATAAACCCGGCAACGTATTCATTACTGAAGATGGCGTGGAGGAAAGCGTCATTGCACTTGACTGGAGAATGGACCTGATAAAGAGCTGGAAAATCGACAATCACGAACTGGTCATCACCTCAGGCTTTGATCTCGACGATCTTAAAGAGCGGGATGTCTACATCAAGGGCGTCTATAAAACAGCCAACGATCGACGGCAACTGCAGAACAGGAAACTGACTTTCGTTACAAAGGACGGGTTTCATTTGATGCCTGAACTTCCTGAAACCATAGAGGCTGCCGGCTCCCTCGAGATTAAAACAGTCATTACTGAACAGGGAAAAACCCAAAACCCGGTCATCCTTTACAACCGTGAATACACGATCGCACACGACAAAAACACGAGTTATTTTGTTTCGCGACTCAATAAACATACGATCCTTACAGTAAAACAACGAAGCACAAACACGCTGGCAACCCTTTATCTGGAGTATGCCAGCCATGAACTGACGCGGGTCGAGGCTTACTTCAAGGTAGACCTGATGCGCCAACGTGACTTTGATCGCATCATGTACAAAGAATGTGGTCTGACCTTTCACTTTGACAGTCAGCGATTGACTATCAACAACCTGGCCAGCTCTATCTGGAGCGGCGACCAGAGAATCACAAGCCGACTGACGCGCCCCACCAACGTGTTGAACCAAGCTGTTCTTCTGATCATGAATGACGGTGTTTCTTATAGAGTCGATCCACCCTCTTTGCCCGATTCAGCTTTCTCCAACGATCAGTTCGAAATAAACGGTCCAATGGAGCGCACCCGCCAAGTGCCGCTGCCACTCGCGGCCAGAGATGGAGCGTCTGTTTTTTGTCAGCCCTTGGACAACGAGGCCCATCACCTGGGCAACCGGGAGAAGTGTGTCCAACTGGTCGCTTACCCTGAACAAACAACCATCGAACATCTGGAGGGTGACGGCTCGACGTACCTTGTCCACCTCAGCTCCGAAATGACGCTAGGCATTTCAACGCCAGGCGCTCGAGCGAACGCCCTACTCAAATCGCCATCGGCGTCTACCTGGGAATTCGATGCAACGAGCCTCGCCTACACCAGAATCAAACGGGTGGACGACTGTCTGCTGATCGGACATACCGTCATTCACCTTCCGCACTACGACGACCCACAAGATTTGATCGATCAGATACGGGTCATCACGCCAGACGGCGTTGTCTATAAAGTCGATCTGGATTTCGACGAAGTCTATATTGACTCACTGGATGGCCGGTATTTCAAAGGCGATGTTCTGAACGAGGGCGCCCTATTGGCAGAACTGAGAGCCTTGGAAATGGAGGACCTCGCCGTTCGAAACATAGCCCTGAGAGACGGTACTGTCGGCAGTCTGTCTTACAACCTGTCGGACCGTCGTTGGATACTTGATACAGACACGTCCCGCACTGTCCTTTACGCCGACCTGGTGCCTTTACACCGGTGCGCCCACCAACTCGAACACTGTTATGAGTTGATGGCGTTTGGCACTCGTTCCACCCCTCCGGTAAGCGCCGCCGATCTGCGGATACTTTTAGACACCTGCAAACTTCTATAGCGCCTACGCAAGACTTCAAACCTCAGGATAGGCAGACGTCTTTTGTAGCAAATACCGCCACACCCTATACATATCTATCGCCTCTCGACGGCTGATCCAATCAAAACTAACCACCGTGTTTTCCAGGGCCGTGCTTCTTCACGAGCCCTGCTTTTCACCCAACTAATTTTTCGTCTGTATCAGCGGCCAGTCCTGATTCAGACCTTCACCTGATTATTATCGGATCTACGGCCATGGCTAAACCACCCAAGAAAATTCCAAACCCTAA
The DNA here is from genome assembly GCF_058797635.1 of Pseudomonas sp. GW823-FHT02C02. Classification (NCBI taxonomy): domain Bacteria; kingdom Pseudomonadati; phylum Pseudomonadota; class Gammaproteobacteria; order Pseudomonadales; family Pseudomonadaceae; genus Pseudomonas; species Pseudomonas sp. GW823-FHT02C02. The sequence goes on from NZ_JBXAJV010000009.1 coordinate 213,124, forward strand.
TACGCCTGGCACTTCATCATCCTCCACCAGACTCTCTTCTGAGGATGACGTGCCCAGGGTTGGCCCGTCCGGCCGCAATGACACGCCCGTGCAGGGAGAACTCACTCCCCTTGTCCCTGCCTCAAATACGTTGCCAGGCGACACTTCCCAGCACCAGCCCGTGGTTGTCACCCACATGCCTGCTCGCACTCCTCACCCCTTTTTGCAACCGGAGAATAGGGTGTCCTGGCCTCTTGAGCAGGTTGATCAACTGATACGCATCGGTGACACCGGGCTCTTCATGAGCAAAGAGCAAAGGTTATATGCCCACATTGAATACGCAGGCATTGGCAGAGTGGAACCGAACGCCAACGGAGACTACCAAGTCTATTTCCCTTTCGCCCCTGACCATGCCGGACCGGTGCTGAAGAAGCTTGAAGGCAAGCCGCTGTGGTCCATTTTTCCGTCAACTCCAGGCGAACAAAAAGTGGGTTCGCGCGTGACCGCTTCGACCTTCGCGGTACCCGTCCATCTGATCAACAATCCACTGGTGATCAGAAAACTACCCGCCGCTGACGGGCTTGGAATTCGTTGGCACAACCTGCGAAGTTATGTCGAGTTGCTCGACGAAGGCATTGTTCAAGTCGTCAGAAACGCGAATGGCGATTATCAGGCGACCTTCGGCCAGGAATGGACACCTTCCGGCCCCGTACTCGAGAGGGTTGGACTGACACGATTCTGGCGACGTAAAGCTCCGACGCAAACCACTGATCAACTGACGGCTCGTCAACCGTCCTCCACCGTCGAAGAAGCCGGTCCGAGCAAGCGCCAGCGCCTTGAGGAACATGAACAGCAGCCAGGCCCCCGTGGACCCGAGCAACAGGTTATTCCTCTCTACCCCGCCCACCCGACCAATGAAAACCCCTACCTGTGGGCATCCTGGGGAAAGGTCAACAAGCCGCATTCAACGGAATCCATACAGATCGGTGAACTGCATTATGAAACGGTACCCAAGGTCAAAAACGTACCAAAAGTCTTGAATTACCTCCAGCATCCCCAATTCCAGCCTTCTCGTTTCGACTTGTTTGAACAGATGTTGCACGCGAAACCCTGGTTGCAGCCCGTACCGGTAGTCCTGAACAGCGATGGCAAGTGGATTGTGAATAGCACCCGCCGATTGTTTGAAAAACCGATGACAGAGTCTGTTTCAACTACCTTCCCGGACTTTTCACCGGTCACCTCGCGCGCTGTCGCAAAGCGACTATTCGAATATTCGGGGGGATCCGAGGTAATCGCCCGCGACGGCTTGTACACCACCATATTGACGCTGGATCACTGGAAGGAACGGGCGGGCATCTTTGATGCAAAGTTCGAAAATCCGATTGATTTATTGCCTGTCGCTTCACGCATGGATGATGAGGGGACAATCATTTCCATGGTGCCTCCGGAATTTGGCGAACCCTTGCGCAGGCTGGACTTCCTCCCCAGGCATTTCCAGATGGAATGGGACAGCTTTGTCGCGGATCGCTCTGACTACAACCTCAAACGGTTAGTCAGCACCGCATTGATCCGCAACGGGTATGACGTGTTTCCTTTATTGAATGAACATCGCAATCCCAAGTTGATATTCAAACGCGAGGGTCATGACAAGGTTTACTTCCTGAAACTCGGTATCGTCGAGAAAAATGCGATTGGACTAAAACCGTCTCTTGCGCCCGAACTTGCCTACCAGGCGTTAGCTTCACAGGTGGGGAATGAAGCCCGGCAAGCTCTCATTACCGCCGACCAACAAAACAACATTGTCTGGTTATTAGGCGGCGCTCAAACAACGCCGTCTGGATGGCAGTCTGTTTTTATTATCAGAGAGCGCTGATACCGCCTTTCTTCAGTGATAGCCGCACATCATTAAACGCCCCTTATCGGGCCTCAGATACTTATTGTTTAAACATTACCCACTTATATAAAAATCCAGGAATACGACCGATGGCCAAACCACCAAAAAGAGTTTCAACTTCCAATACACCTGATACCTCGACAACACTTCCAAGGTCTTCGTCAGAAGACAGCCGGGTACGAGGCGGCCATCAGGCCGCAACGGTTGGCACATCGCGGGGAGACGCCAATCCCGTTTCAGACGCCAATGTGCCAGGTTCATCGCAAAGTACCTTGCCTCGTCAGCCTGTCGTCATTAGCGACATGTCGGCTAACCCTACAAGCGATGCCGAGATGGCTACCCGCATGATTTCCTGGCCTCGGAACAAGGTCGACGAACTGTTCAGCATCGCCGACACCGGGCTTTTCATGAGCCGCCAGCAGCAGCTTTACGCCGATATTGGAGAGGAAGGCATTTTTCTGATCAGGGCAAACGCGAGAGGCGACTACCAGGTGCCTCTTCCGTTTGCCCCGGGCCAACCCGGGCCGATCCTCACGAAGGTGCCTGGCCAGGCGCAGTGGAAAATCACTCGCGAGGGCATGGTCCTTCCCATCGCAAGCGTTCCCGTGAGGCAGGAAACGCTGGAGATCATTCCTCGGCATCTGGCCGACAAACTGACGTCACCCGATGCCAACGGTCTTCGTTACGACAAGCTGAAGAGAACCTATGTCGACGTGACGGAAGAAGGCACGGTCATGGTCCGCAAAAATACGGACGGCCACTATCAGGCCTCCTCGACGAGCGAATTGATCCCTTCGGGCCCGTTACTCGAAAACATTGAAGGGATGACACTTTGGCAACGCAAGGCAACCAACACACCGGCCTCAGACGCTGAAGATTCAGGACCCACCCCAGGCAAGCGCCCTCGTCTGGACGAACAGGTCGAGGCGGTCAACCCCGTGGCCGATAACAACCCTCCTGCTGCCACCCTGAATGACAACCCGTATTTATGGGCCTCCTGGGGGAAAATAACCAAGCCTGATTCGGTGGAATCCATCATGATCGGCCAACTCCATTATCCGATCGTGCCAAAGGGGCCAATGGCCGATCAGCTCCCCCTCGTGTTCATTCAACACCCGGAATTTGCGCCCTCACGCTTCGAGGCCTTCGAGCGCATGTTGCAAGAGGCACCTTCGTTGCAACCCGTTGCCACCAGCCACCACGCCGCAACAAATACCCGGAAAGTCGACGGCGCTGCTCGGCTCTTTGAGAAAACACTGACGCAACAGGTCGCGGATGTTTACAAGGGTTTCACCGAGCCGACATCCCGCGCCGTCGCCAAGCGACTATTTGAGCTATCCAACGAGTCGGCGGAGTTCAACGGCAGCGGTTTGGCCCGAATGAAGCAAACCTTTCGCTACTGGGAGGGCAAATCGAACCTGGGCGTACCACGGCTCGGCGACCCATTGGACATGTTGCCTGTTGCGTCCAGTAATGATGGCGCCAGACGCATCGTCGAATTACACGCTCCGGATTCCGTGACGCCCTTGCAGCAGTTGAACTTCAACCCCGAGAGCACTCATGCCTGGCAGTTCTACGCCGAGTTGCCCAACGCGCCGGGACGACTTTCGTTGTTGCTCGCGTCGATACTGGGCCACAGCGGTTACAAGGTCTTCCTTCCCGCAAACGTAGAGAATGTTCAGCTCACGCCTCCAACGCTGGTATTTAAAAGGCCTAATCACGACAAGGTGTACTTTTTGAAAGTGGGACGTGTGGAGACCGATGCGATTGAAATTCTGCCGCCGTCCATGGCAGAGCTTGACGACCCTCATCTGAAGACGCGAATCGGCGACGAAGCGCACCAGTCACTGGTTGCCGCCGATGCGAAGGGTGATGTGGTATGGCTGATGGGCGGCGTCCAGCACCTGCTCGCTGGAAGCCCTTCGGTGTTCATCATCAAGGAACGCTGATAGCGAAACGTGCGCACCTCGCCGTCCATCAGCGGGGTGCAACCCAAGGTATCCGTGCCAAACACAAGACAAAAAAAAGCCCGCAGTGTGAGCGGGCGAAAGACCAAAGAAGCTATATGCGCAGTCGCTTCCAGGTTGAGGCAGCTGCTTGGGGGATCAGCTGCCGCGGTACGTGGAATAGCTGTAAGGCGAAATCAGCAATGGCACGTGATAGTGATCCTGTTCCGCAGAGATGCCGAATCGCAGCACCACCACGTCCAGGAACGCCGGTTCCGGCAACTGAACACCACGGGCGCGGTAGTAATCGCCCGCATGAAACTGAACCTGATAGACCCCGGAACGGTAGTCATCGCCTTGCAGCAGCGGTGCGTCGACACGGCCGTCGCTGTTGGTGATCGCGCTGGCGACCAATTCCAGCTGCGAGCCTTCAACGCGGTACAGCTCGACCTTGATCGAGCTGCCCGGGCAACCGTGTGCAGCGTCCAAAACGTGTGTAGTCAAACGTCCCATTGATTCTGCGCGCCTGCCTGCATGGAGCAGTCAGACCTCGCGCCTCCCGAAGTCAGTTGAAAGGAGACCGCACCGGTTCGGAGCACGAAACGCTGCGGCGAGCGACTGATTAAGACACTTTTCAAAAAAATTGTACACAATAAAAACGACATTTTTCCAACCAGTGCCGCCATCCAGGATTTCATAACAAATCTGACGCCAAACCATGCGCTAAAAGGTCCTTCCATCCATTAGCTGACCATTCGGGCAGGTTTCTTGCAATAACATGCAAAGATGACAGCTCATCAAAAATGCAAAAAATCAGGCTTACAAAGTGAACATAAAGTTGTATACAATCAGCCCATCGCTGTGACGCCAGCCTGTCATCTCACCGCCAGGCCGCCACACAACCTGTCAACGAACAAGAAGGAAGACTGCAGTGAGCGCTGACTACCCACGCGACCTGATCGGTTACGGCAGTAACCCTCCTCACCCACACTGGCCCGGCAATGCCCGCATCGCCCTGTCGTTCGTGCTCAATTACGAGGAAGGTGGCGAGCGCAATATCCTGCACGGCGATAAAGAATCCGAAGCCTTCCTCTCGGAAATGGTCTCGGCGCAGCCGCTGCAAGGCGCGCGCAACATGAGCATGGAATCCCTTTACGAGTATGGCAGCCGCGCCGGCGTCTGGCGGATTCTGAAACTGTTCAAGGAATTCGACATTCCGCTGACCATCTTCGCCGTGGCCATGGCCGCCCAGCGTCACCCGGACGTGATTCGCGCGATGGTCGATGCCGGCCACGAGATCTGCAGCCACGGCTACCGCTGGATCGACTATCAGTACATGGATGAGGCGCAGGAACGCGAGCACATGCTCGAAGCGATCCGCGTCCTCACCGAAATCACTGGCGAACGCCCGCTGGGCTGGTACACCGGCCGCACCGGCCCGAACACCCGTCGCCTGGTGATGGAAGAAGGCGGTTTCCTCTACGACTGCGACACCTACGACGACGACCTGCCCTACTGGGAACCGAACAACCCGACCGGCAAGCCGCACCTGGTGATTCCGTACACCCTGGACACCAACGACATGCGTTTCACCCAGGTCCAGGGTTTCAACAAGGGCGACGATTTCTTTGAATACCTCAAAGACGCGTTCGACGTGCTGTATGCCGAAGGCGCCGAAGCACCGAAGATGTTGTCGATCGGCCTGCACTGCCGCCTGATCGGCCGCCCGGCGCGCCTGGCCTCGCTCAAGCGCTTTATCGAGTACGCTAAAAGTCATGAACAGGTGTGGTTCAGCCGTCGCGTCGACATCGCTCGCCACTGGCACGAAACCCACCCGTACCAAGGGGCTGCCCAATGAGCACCTTCCAGACCGTCAAACCTTCGAGCCTGAGCCGCGACGCGTTTGTCGCCGCGTTCGCCGATATCTACGAACATTCGCCATGGGTGGCCGAGAAGGCCTTTGACCTGGGGCAGGACGCCTCGATCGATGAGATCGAAACCCTGCACCAGCGCATGAGCGACATCCTGTTGAGCGCCGATCATCAAAGCCAACTGGCCCTGATCAACGCTCACCCGGACCTGGCCGGCAAAGCCGCTGTCCAGGGCCAGCTTACCGCGGCCAGTACTGAAGAACAGTCGGGCGCGGGGATTCACCAATGCACGGCCGAAGAGTTTCAACGCTTCACCGAGCTGAATGACGCCTACAAGGCCAAGTTCAAGTTTCCCTTCATCATGGCGGTAAAAGGCAGCAACCGGCATCAGATCCTCGCGGCGTTCGAAACGCGCATCCACAATTCGGCGGATACCGAATTCAAATGCGCGCTGGCGGAGATTAACAAGATCGCCCTGTTCCGTTTACTGACTCTCTAGCAAGCTTGGCCCGAGAAACCTCTAGAACGCTTGCGTTTCCCAGGGCCCTGCAAGCATCCCAAGCCAACTTATTAAAGGCAGACAAGAAGAATGAAAGCTTACGCCGTACCTTTCGAGAAGTTCGTCAACCTGGCCGACGCCCGCCTGGGCACCAAAATCATCTCGGTCACCGATGACTGGTTCGCAGACGCCAACCGTCTGTTCCAACCGACCCCGGCCGTATGGAAGGAGGGCGTGTTCGATGACAACGGCAAGTGGATGGATGGCTGGGAGTCGCGCCGCAAGCGCTTTGAAGGCTACGACAGCGCCGTCATCCGCCTGGGCGTTCCGGGATCGATTAAAGGCGTGGACATCGACACTTCATTCTTCACCGGCAACTTCCCGCCGTCGGCCTCCCTGGAAGCCTGCTTCCTGGCCTCGGGCGAGCCGGACGACAACACCCAGTGGACTGAAGTGCTGTCCGCCGTCGAGCTGCAAGGCAACAGCCACCATTACCACGAAATCAGCAATGACCAGGCCTTCAGCCACCTGCGTTTCAACATCTACCCGGATGGTGGCGTGGCCCGTCTGCGTGTCTACGGTATTCCGTTCCGCGACTGGTCCGCTGTCGGCGACAACGAACAGGTTGACCTGGCAGCAGCCCTCAACGGTGGCCGCGCCCTCGCCTGCTCCGACGAACACTTCGGCCGCATGAGCAACATCCTCAACCCGGGCCGTGGCATCAACATGGGCGACGGCTGGGAAACCGCACGTCGTCGCACGCCGGGTAACGACTGGGTCATCGTCGCGCTGGGTCATGCCGGCGAGATCGAAAAAGTCATCGTCGACACCCTGCACTTCAAGGGCAACTACCCGGACACGTGCTCGATCCAGGGCGCGTTCGTGAAGGGCGGCACCGACAGCCAGATCGAAACCCAATCGCTGTTCTGGCGTGAACTGCTGCCGGCGCAGAAACTGGAAATGCACGCCGAACACACCTTCGCCGAACAGATCAAGGCCCTGGGCCCGATCACCCACATCCGCCTGAACGTGTTCCCGGATGGGGGCGTGAGCCGCCTGCGGGTATTGGGCAAGGTCGCTAAATAAGCGGCGCGCCCTTCGCGGGCAAGCCTCGCGCCTACAGGCATCACCGACCGTAGGAGCGAGGCTTGCCCGCGAAGACGCCAGAACAAACAACATTGAATTCGGAAAAGAAGACCAGCATGCGCACATTGACGATTGAACCGCTGACCAAAGAAGCCTTCGCCCCTTTCGGTGACGTGATCGAAACCGACGGCAGCGATCACTTCATGATCAACAACGGTTCGACCATGCGCTTTCACAAACTGGCGACGGTGCAAACCGCCACGCCAGAGGACAACGCGATCATCAGCATTTTCCGCGCCGACGCGCAGGACATGCCGCTGACCGTCAGCATGCTGGAGCGTCACCCGCTGGGCAGCCAGGCGTTCATTCCGCTGCTCGGCAACCCCTTTCTGATCGTGGTCGCGCCACTTGGCGATGAACCTGTATCAGGCTTGGTCCGCGCCTTCGTCACCAACGGCAGGCAGGGCATTAATTACCATCGCGGCGTTTGGCACCATCCGGTGCTGACGATCGAAAAGCGGGATGACTTCCTGGTGGTTGATCGCAGTGGCACAGGCAATAACTGCGATGAGCATTTTTTCAAAGAGGATGAGCGTTTGATCCTTGCCCCCCACCAATAAGAGAAGGTCTGATCACTCGACAACAGAGTGACAGGCGAGAGGTAAAGACTGTGGAAGCACATCTGTTGGAATGGCTGAACCTGAGCGTGCGCTGGGTTCACATGATTACTGGCGTGGCCTGGATCGGTGCGTCGTTCTATTTCGTCTGGCTGGAAAACAACCTCAATCGGGTCAACCCGAAAAGTGGTCTGGCGGGCGATCTGTGGGCGATCCACGGCGGCGGTATCTACCACCTGGAAAAATACAAACTGGCCCCGCCGACCATGCCGGACAACCTGCACTGGTTCAAATGGGAAGCCTACTTCACCTGGTTGTCGGGGATCGCGCTGCTGTGCGTGGTGTTCTACTCCAACCCGACGCTGTACCTGCTGGCACCGGGCAGCAGCCTGACCGGCCCTGAAGGGGTCGCACTGGGCATCGCCTCGTTGTTCGTCGGCTGGTTCATCTACTCCTTCCTCTGCGACTCGGCCCTGGGCAAACGCCCTGCCCTGCTAGGCTTCATCCTGTTCGTGCTGATCATTGGCGCCGCTTACGGCTTCAGCAAAGTGTTCAGCGGTCGTGGTGCGTACCTGCACGTCGGCGCGATCATCGGCACCATCATGGTCGGCAACGTGTTCCGCATCATCATGCCGGCGCAACGAGCATTGGTGGCGGCGATTGCCGAAAACCGCACGCCGGACCCGGCACTGCCGGCCAAAGGCTTGCTGCGTTCGCGTCACAACAACTACTTCACCTTGCCGGTGCTGTTCATCATGATCAGCAACCACTTCCCGAGCACCTACGGCAGCCAATACAACTGGCTGATCCTGGCCGGGATCGCGGTGCTGGCGGTGTTGGTGCGTCACTACTTCAACACCCGTCATGACAGCCACAAGTTTGCCTGGACCCTGCCTGTCGCGGCTGTTGGCATGATCTGCCTGGCTTACGTCACCGGCCCGGCGCAAATGCCGAGCGCACCTGAAGTGGCCAAGGCGCCTGGCACCATCGAGTACCAGCCGCTGCCGGAAACCGCCATCGGTGGTGGTGCCAAACCTGCCGCTGCGAAGCCTGCAGAAGCACCGGTCCAGGCGTCCAACGCCGGCCCGAGTTTCGACAAGGTGCACAGCGTGATCCAGGAACGTTGCTCGGTGTGCCATTCGGCCAAACCGACCAGCCCATTGTTCAGCGCGGCTCCGGCCGGTGTGATGTTCGACACCCCCGAGCAGATCCGCCAGAACGCCGCGCGCATCCAGGCTCAGGCCGTTACCAGCCAGATCATGCCACTGGGCAACATCACCCAGATGACCCAGCAGGAACGTGACCTGATCGGGGCGTGGATTGTTCAGGGCGCTCCGACTTGCCCGCGAATGGCCGCGCCGCGGTCAATCCTGATGCACAAAATCACAAGAATAAAAAAGATCCGAGGTGTTGCATGTCCGAGCTATCCGAAGCACGCATCCCCGACGCACCCGCAATTCAGCGTTTGCCCCTTTTGCAACTGATCCTGGTCGGCCTGCAACACGTTCTGTTGATGTACGGCGGCGCCATCGCGGTGCCGCTGATCATCGGTCAGGCCGCCGGCCTGAGTCGTGAAGAAATCGCCTTCCTGATCAACGCCGACCTGCTGGTGGCCGGGATCGCGACCATCGTGCAATCGCTGGGCATCGGCCCGATGGGCATCCGTATGCCGGTGATGATGGGCGCCAGTTTCGCCGCCGTCGGCAGCATGGTCGCCATGGCCGGCATGCCCGGGATCGGCCTGCAAGGAATCTTCGGTGCAACCATCGCCGCCGGTTTCTTCGGCATGATCATCGCGCCGTTCATGTCCAAAGTCGTGCGCTTCTTCCCGCCGCTGGTGACCGGCACGGTCATCACCTCGATCGGTTTGTCGCTGTTCCCCGTGGCCGTCAATTGGGCGGGCGGCGGTGCCGGCGCCACTCAATTCGGCTCACCGATTTACCTGGCCATTGCCGCGCTGGTGCTGGCCACCATTCTGCTGGTCCACCGCTTCATGCGCGGGTTCTGGGTCAACATTTCCGTGTTGATCGGCATGTGCCTGGGCTACGTAATCTGCGGGCTGATCGGCATGGTCGACCTCAGCGGCATGGCGGATGCGCCCTGGGTGCAGATTGTCACCCCGCTGCACTTCGGCATGCCCACGTTTGAACTCGCACCCATCCTGTCCATGTGCCTGGTGGTGGTGATCATCTTCGTCGAGTCCACCGGGATGTTCCTCGCGCTGGGCAAAATCACCGGCCAGGAAGTCTGCCCACGGATGCTGCGCCGCGGCTTGCTGTGTGATGCCGGCGCCTCGTTCTTCGCCGGTTTCTTCAACACCTTCACCCACTCTTCGTTCGCGCAAAACATCGGCCTGGTGCAGATGACCGGCGTGCGTTGCCGCTCGGTGACCATCGTTGCCGGCGGTTTGCTGGTGGTGCTGAGCCTGTTGCCGAAAGCGGCGTTTCTGGTGGCCTCGATTCCACCGGCGGTACTGGGCGGCGCAGCGATTGCGATGTTCGGCATGGTGGCCGCCACCGGGATCAAGATTCTTCAGGAAGCCGACATCGGTGACCGTCGCAACCAGTTGCTGGTGGCGGTGAGCATCGGCATGGGACTGATTCCCGTGGTGCGTCCGGAGTTCTTCGCGCACTTGCCGTTGTGGATGAGTCCGATCACCCACAGCGGCATTGCGATGGCGACGTTGAGTGCGCTGTCGCTGAACCTGCTGTTCAACATTCTTGGCGGCAAAGAACGCGCCGCGATCAACGACTGTCACGCCCACTCGCATTAAGTCAGCAACGCACGAACCCTTTAGGAGCCGGTTTGCTGGCGAAGGCGGCGTGTCAGACGACATCAAAATTGGATGTTCTGACCTCATCGCCAGCAAGCCAACTCCTACAGGGTCGGGGACTGCCTGCGCCTTGCAAAAATAAAAACAAGAGGGAGCAACAGATGATTCGGACACAGAAAAAACTGCTGTTGGGCGGTGGCCTTCTGGCCGCAAGCCAGGCCATGGCTGGCGATTTACTGCTGTGGCAGACCAACAGTCTGAGCTATTTGTACGGCAAGGATTTTGCGGTCAACCCGTCGATCCAGCAGACGATAACCTTTGAGCATGCCGACCGCTGGAAGTACGGCGACAACTTTCTGTTCGTCGACAGCACTTACTACAACGGCGAGAAAGACCGGAACAAAGGCGTTCACGCCTATTACGGCGAGTTCAGCCCGCGCCTCTCCTTCGGCAAAATCCTCGACCGCCGTTTCGAGTTCGGCCCGATCAAGGACGTGTTGCTGGCCATGACCTACGAGAATGGCGAAGACGACACCGAGGCCTACCTGATCGGCCCCGGTTTCGACCTCGCGGTTCCCGGCTTCAACTTTTTCACCTTGAACTTCTACTATCGCCAGACAGAAGGCTCGCGCCCTGGCGACGATGTCTGGCAGATCACGCCGGCCTGGTCTTACACCCTGCCATTGGGCAACTCGAACCTGTTGATCGACGGCTACATCGACTGGGTGGTGGATAACGACCAGAACTCACAGGGCACCTACCACGCCAACTTGCACGTCAACCCGCAGATCAAGTACGACCTTGGCAAGGCCCTGGGCTGGCGGGAGAAACAGGTGTACGTCGGCGTCGAGTACAGCTATTGGAAAGACAAGTACGGCATCGAAAACAACGGCAACTTCGACACCAATGAAAACACCACCAGCCTGCTGCTGAAGGTGCACTTTTAAGATGGCCCGCAACCGTGCTCCAAACCTGTCGTCGGTGCGCTGTTGCGGGGCACTTGAGACCTGGCCAAGGAGTCAGTATTCTCCGCGGCCGCCTGAATCCGCTTTAAAAAAAAGCCCGGATTTAATTCCTGACCAGAAAGCCAACTTATCCCGGCTCTGCACGGTTCCAAGGCACTCCAAAACCCCTCTCAATCGACTGCTCTTGAGCAGCCGAGCGGGAGTTTTTTGGCTTTTCGAACGCCTTGGCTCAGCTCTTGCTATCAGCACTGAAGCTGACCGACTGGATGATTTTTTACCGCTACAGAAAAAGGCGCCACACCAGAGCGTCGACCTTAGAAAAATAACGTGGAACCACCTACTTTTTGGGAGCAACCGAATGAAACGTACGTGCACCAGCCTGATGCTCGCGGGATCGTTACTGGCCGGGGGCCAGGCCATGGCCGGCGACTTGCTGCAATGGCAGGACAACAGCCTGACTTATCTGTATGGCAAGGACTTCCAGGTCAACCCGCGCATTCAGCAGACGGTGACCTTCGAACACGCCGACGGCTGGAAATATGGCGACAACTTCTTCTTCATCGACAAGATCTTCTACAACGGCAAGGAAGACGCCTTCGCCGGTGAGAACACCTACTACGGCGAATTCAGCCCGCGTCTGTCGTTCAACAAGATCTTCGACCAGAAGCTCACGTTTGGCCCGGTCAAAGACGTGCTGCTGGCCATGACTTACGAGTTCGGGGAAAACGATACCGAGTCCTACCTGATCGGTCCCGGTTTCGACCTGGCGATCCCTGGGTTCGACTACTTCCAGCTGAACTTCTACAACCGCCATACCGAAGGCGACCGTCCGGGTGACAACATCTGGCAGGTCACCCCGGTCTGGTCCTACACCATTCCGGTCGGCGACTCGAACATCCTGATCGATGGTTTCATGGACTGGGTGGTCGACAATGACGTCAACAAAAAAGGCGAATATCACGCCAACCTGCACTTCAATCCGCAGGTCAAATACGACCTGGGCAAGGCACTGAACCTGGGCGAAAAGCAGTTGTACGTCGGCGTCGAGTATGACTACTGGAAAAACAAGTACGGCATCGAAGACAGCCAGGGTTTCAAGACTGATCAGAGCGTGACCAGTTTCCTGGCCAAGGTTCACTTCTGATCCGGCGGCGTCTCTAAGGACGCCATCGCTAGCAGGCTAGCTCCCACAGTTGATCTTCGCGCTGAAGATCCCCTGTGGGAGCTAGCCTGCTAGCGATAGCAACACCGCCGATCTCAGGCCGTAACCACAGGCTCCGCCAACCCGAGAAACCGGCACAACTCCCCGCGCTTGGCCAACGCATCCCGTCGCCCCAGATCAATCAGCTCGCTGCAATACCCCGCCTCGAACAGCAGATAACTCAACACCCCCGCCCCGCTCGTCTTGGTCGCCCCCGGCCCGCGCAGAAACAGGCGCAACGCCGCCGGCAATTCCTGCCGATGCCGCGCGGCAATTTCATCGATCGGCTGACTCGGCGAAATCACCAACACGTCCACTGGCGCCACGCCCAACGCGCGCATCGGCGTGCCATCGGGCAGCAAGTGACTGAACTGATTCAGACGCTGCAGCAACTCGATGTCACTTTCCAGACTGTCAATGAACGTGCTGTTGAGCATGTGCCCGCCGATCTGCGCGAGGGTCGGCTGCTGACCGGTGTAGGCGCGTTGCAGCGGTTGCTCCGGGTCGACCCCGCGCGGGTTGCCGCTGACGCCCACCACCAGCACGCGGCTGGCGCCCAGATGCAGGGCCGGGCTGATCGGTGCCGATTGGCGCACCGCGCCATCGCCGAAATACTCTTCGCCGATTTTTACCGGTGCGAACAACAAGGGAATCGCTGAACTGGCCAGCAAGTGATCGACGGTCAATTGCGTGGGCACGCCGATCCGCCGATGGCGCAACCAAGCATCGATGGTGCCGCCGCCCTGATAGAACGTGACGGCCTGCCCGGACTCGTAACCGAACGCCGTGACCGCCACCGCCTGCAACTGCTTCTGGGCGATGGCCTCGGCGATGCCGTTCATGTGCAATTTGTCGTTGAGCAACCCGCGCAGCGGCGAACTGTTGAGCAAGGCCACCGGAACCTGAGCGCCGATGCCGAGCAAACTGTGGCTGACGAAGCGGCTGGCCTGATGGATCACGCCCGGCCAGTCGCTGCGCAGCACCAAGTGACTGCGAAAACCCTGCCAGAACGCAGTCAGGCGCTCGATCGCGCCACGAAAGTCCATCGCCCCGCTGGCCAGGCTCACTGCGTTGATCGCCCCGGCCGAGGTGCCGACAATCACCGGAAACGGATTCGCCGCGCCCACTGGCAGCAACTCCGCAATCGCCGCCAGCACGCCCACCTGATACGCCGCCCGAGCCCCGCCGCCGGAAAGAATCAACCCTGTAACCGGTTCAGCAGGACTCATCGCAACACTCCATGGTGCAAAAAAGGGATCAGCCGCGTTTCTTGTACAGCTTCGGCTCGCCCGGTGGACGGCTCTTGAAGCGCCGATGGGCCCAGAGGTATTGCTCGGGGCACTCACGCAGAGCGCCTTCGACCCATTGATTGATGCGCAGGCAATCGGCCTCTTCGGTCTCGCCAGGGAAACCTTCGAGCGGTGGGTGGATCATCAACCGATAGCCGCTGCCGTCCGCCAGACGCTCCTGGGTGAACGGAACCACCAGCGCCTTGCCCAGCCGGGCGAATTTGCTGGTGGCCGTGACCGTCGCGGCCTGAATCCCGAACAGCGGCACAAAGATGCTCTGCTTGGCGCCGTAGTCCTGATCCGGTGCGTACCAGATCGCCCGACCGGCCCGCAGCAATTTGAGCATGCCGCGCACGTCGTCGCGCTCCACGGCCAGCGAATCGAGATTGTGCCGCTCGCGGCCCCGGCGCTGGATGTAGTCGAACAAAGGATTCTTGTGTTCGCGGTACATGCCGTCGATGGTGTGCTGCTGCCCCAACAGCGCCGCGCCGATTTCCAGCGTGGTGAAATGCACCGCCATCAGGATCACGCCCTTGCCTTCGCGCTGGGCCTTTTTCAGATGCTCCAGGCCTTCGACATGGGCCAGCTTCGCCAGACGCTGACGCGACCACCACCAGCTCATGGCCATTTCAAAGAAAGCGATGCCGGTGGAGGCGAAGTTTTCCTTGAGCAGGCGCTTGCGCTCGTCGGCGGACTTTTCAGGGAAACACAGTTCCAGATTGCGTTTGGCAATGCGCCGTCGGTCGCCGGCCAGCCGATACATCAAGGCGCCCAACAAGCGACCGATGAACAGCAGCGCCGGATATGGCAACTGAACAATCAGCCACAACAGCCCCAAGCCACACCACAGTGGCCAGAAACGCGGCATAAGAAATGTTTTTCGAAAACGCGGGCGATCCATTAAAGGTTCCGGAAAGACAATGGCCGCGCATTCTACATCGTTCGACCCGGCTTGCGGCTTGCGGGCGTTCTCGTTATAAGTCTCGGCACTTTTAGTGACAAGCCGTTGTATGCCGACCATGAGCCAAACCGAACCGCAAGACCAGGATCCCGTGTTCCAGTTGAAGGGCAGCATGCTCGCCATTACGGTGCTGGAACTGGCCCGCAACGACCTCGAGAACCTTGATCGGCAACTGGCCGCCAAGGTCGCCCAGGCGCCTAATTTCTTCAGCAATGCGCCGCTGGTGCTGGCCCTGGACAAACTCCCGGCCAGCGAAGGCGCGGTCGATCTGCCGGGCCTGATGCGCGTGTGCCGCCAGCATGGTCTGCGCACCCTGGCGATCCGTGCCAGCCGCATCGAAGACATCGCCGCCGCCATCGCGGTGGATTTGCCGGTGCTGCCGCCATCCGGCGCCCGTGAGCGTCCCCTCGACCCGCTCGAAGGCCAGGTGAAGAAAAAGCCGGAAAAGCCGCCAGAGCCGACCATCAAACCGACGAAAATCATCACGTCGCCAGTACGTGGTGGCCAGCAGATTTATGCCCAGGGCTGCGACCTGGTGGTGATCTCCTCGGTCAGCCCGGGTGCGGAACTTCTCGCCGATGGGAACATCCATGTATACGGTCCGATGCGCGGTCGCGTGCTGGCCGGGGTCAAAGGCGACACGAAAGCCAGGATTTTCTGTCAGCAGATGAGCGCTGAACTGGTCTCCATCGCCGGCCACTACAAGGTTTCCGAGGATTTGCGCCGTGACCCTTTGTGGGGCGCGGGCGTGCAAGTCAGCCTGTCAGGCGACGTGTTGAACATCATTCGGCTTTAACGGATACTGCCGCATTTTCCAAGCATCTCTAAAACGTAGCGAAAACGGCTCAAACGAAGTAGGAAAAAGGCCAAACGCAGTGTTTATCGCTGTTCTGGACCGGATTCCAGCCAAGGCTGTCCGACTGCAGTAGTTTTTCAAGAGATGTTTTTCAGGGGCTAAAAGTCCTTTTTCCTTAGGGGTGAAACACCTTGGCCAAGATTCTAGTGGTTACATCCGGCAAGGGTGGTGTGGGTAAGACCACCACCAGCGCCGCTATCGGTACCGGCCTCGCACTGCGCGGCCACAAAACAGTGATCGTCGACTTCGACGTCGGTTTGCGTAACCTCGACCTGATCATGGGTTGCGAGCGCCGTGTGGTGTATGACTTCGTCAACGTTGTGAACGGCGAAGCCAACCTGCAACAAGCCCTGATCAAAGACAAACGCCTGGAAAACCTCTACGTCCTGGCCGCCAGTCAGACCCGCGACAAAGACGCGCTGACCGTGGAAGGCGTAGAAAAAGTCCTGATGGCGTTGAAAGAAGACTTCGAATACGTGGTCTGCGACTCCCCGGCCGGCATCGAGAAAGGCGCCCACCTGGCCATGTACTTCGCTGATGAAGCGATTATCGTGACCAACCCGGAAGTGTCCTCGGTACGTGACTCGGATCGCATGCTGGGCCTGCTGGCCAGCAAATCCCGTCGCGCCGAAAACGGCGAAGACCCGATCAAGGAACACTTGCTGCTGACCCGCTACAACCCGCAGCGCGTCAGCGATGGCGAAATGCTGGGTGTTGAAGACGTCAAGGAAATCCTGGCGGTTGCCCTGCTGGGTGTCATCCCGGAATCCCAAGCGGTACTCAAGGCTTCCAACTCGGGCGTGCCCGTGATTCTCGACGACCAGAGCGACGCCGGTCAGGCATACAGCGATGCAGTCGATCGTCTGCTGGGCAAGGAAAAGCCGCATCGATTTATCGATATCACGAAGAAGGGCTTCTTCGAGCGCCTGTTTGGAGGTAGATAATGAATCTTTTTGACTTCTTTCGTGCCAGCAAAAAGGTCAGCACCGCGTCGGTAGCGAAAGAGCGTCTACAGATCATCGTGGCGCATGAACGCGGCCAACGCAGTACGCCGGACTACTTGCCAGCCTTGCAGAAGGAACTGGTGGAAGTGATCCGCAAGTACGTCAATATCGGGTCCGACGACGTGCATGTCGCGCTGGAAAACCAGGGCAGCTGCTCGATCCTGGAACTCAATATCACCCTGCCGGATCGCTAGTCGGTCCAGCGGGAGCCACGGCGGCTCAGGCCCTTACGCTTTTGTAGGAGCGGAACTTGCTCGCGAAGCAGGCAACTCGGTGTATCTGATAGACCGAGATGATGTGTTCGCGAGCAAGCTTCGCTCCTACGGATGCGGGGGCCTGAGTCGCCGTTGGCGTTTGTTACGAGGCTGTTTTAATGCCGTTGTCCAACATCCGCATCATCCATCAGGACGCCGCCGTACTGGTGGTGGATAAACCGACCCTGCTGCTCTCTGTCCCTGGCCGGGCCGATGACAACAAGGACTGCCTGATCACCCGCCTGCAAGAAAACGGCTACCCGGAAGCGCGAATCGTCCATCGCCTGGACTGGGAAACGTCCGGCATCATCCTGTTGGCCCGTGACCCGGACACTCATCGCGAGTTGTCTCGGCAATTTCACGACCGCGAAACCGAAAAAGCCTACACCGCCCTGTGCTGGGGACAACCGGAACTGGACAGCGGCAGCATCGACCTGCCCTTGCGCTACGATCCGCCGACCAAGCCACGCCACGTGGTGGACCACGAGTTCGGCAAACACGCCCTGACCTTCTGGCGAGTGCTGGAACGTTGTGGCGACTGGTGCCGCGTGGAACTGACGCCGATCACCGGCCGTTCCCACCAGCTACGCGTACACATGCTTTCCATCGGCCACCCGCTGCTGGGTGACGGGCTCTACGCCCACGAACAGGCCCTGGCCGCCTGGCCACGCCTGTGCCTGCACGCCAGCATGCTCAGCTTCACCCATCCGCAAACCGGTGAACGCTTGCGCTTCGAATGCCCCGCACCGTTTTAAGCACTGCCTGACACGCAGTCGCCTGCTTTAGCAAAAGGATCCCCATCCCGATGAGCTTTACCGAATTCCCGGCAACACCCGTCAAGAAAACCCGACACCAACTGCTCTACCTGATCTACGGCAACCAGGACGTTTACCGGCGCGAAGCCAAGTTCAGTATCTTGACCGCGCTGTCCCACGCGAAGAACGGCAAGCTCCCGAGCATCCGAATCCTCACGGATCGTCCTCAGGACTACGCCGGCTGGCCGGTCGAAACGGTCATGCTGACCCAGGAAACCCTGACCCTGTGGCAAGGCGAAAACGGCTATCACCATCGTCGCAAGGCCTGCGCGATTGCCGCCGGCCTGCAGCTTGCTGAAAAAACCCTCTTCGTCGACACCGACACGCTGTTCACCAGCGACCCGAACCTGATCTTCAACCAGATTCAGCCGCAGCACTACTTGATGGATCGCTTCGAGTACGACTGGCAGGACGTGTGTGAACGCCCCGACTATGTGAAGCTCGGCGGTTGCCTGCAGGCTCACGGCGTCAGCGCGGACAATGGTTTCAAGCTGTACAACAGCGGATTGTGCGGCGTGACCGACGGAGATGGCGCCTTGTTCGAAGAGTCGATCACGCTCACCGACGAATGGACCCGGGACGGCTTCGACATCCACACCATCGAGCAGATCGCCCTGTCGTTCGCCATGCGCGACAAACCGGTTCATGAAGCGAAAAAATTCATCTATCACTACTTCGCGGAAAAACGCTTTTTCCATGCGATGCAGGCGTATTTCTTTTCTCAACATGGCGAGCGGTTCAGCCAGCAGTTGGTCGATCTGTGCCAGGACGTGCCGCGGGTCAAACCCTTCCCATCGGCCTGGCAGCGCCTGAAAATCAAATGGAAGCTGCGTAACCAGAGTGGCGCCCTACGCAAAGTCGGCCGCGATCTGCTTTACGGCAGCGCGGCACCCGATCATCCGTACTACACGGCCTGCCGCCACGAATGGTGGGAATGTGCCTCGCGGGAGATCCTTCGCTGGGACAAGGCTCAACAGAAAAAGCTGCTGGAGACTCATCAGAACGCCTGGCCCCCGCAATTGCCCAAGCCAGAAAAGCCCGAAGATGAGCGGATTATCATGAAGTACCTGAAAAAGCGGGTAGAGGCTGCCAGCTGACGTGACCGGTTCACGTCATGCCCAAAGGCCTCGGCCAATACGTTAAACTCCCGCCCACTGCTGTCTGGAGCTTCTTATGCGCGAAGAGTTGAACCAAGGCCTGATCGACTTCCTCAAGGCCTCCCCTACCCCGTTCCATGCCACTGCCAGCCTCGTTCAGCGTCTGGAAGCGGCGGGTTTTGTGCGCCTTGACGAGCGCGAGCCCTGGACCACTGAAGCCAACGGTCGTTACTACGTCACCCGCAATGACTCGTCGATCGTCGCGATCAAGATGGGACGGCATTCGCCGCTGCATGGCGGCATTCGCCTGGTCGGCGCCCACACCGACAGCCCGTGCCTGCGGGTCAAACCCCAGCCGGAATTGCAGCGCCAGGGTTTCTGGCAACTGGGCGTCGAAGTCTACGGCGGTGCGCTGCTGGCGCCGTGGTTTGACCGCGACTTGTCCCTGGCCGGCCGCGTGACGTTCCGCCGCGACGGCAAGGTCGAGAGCCAACTGATCGACTTCAAGGCGCCGATCGCCACCATCCCGAACCTGGCGATCCACCTCAATCGTGAAGCCAATATGGGTTGGGCCATCAACGCCCAGACCGAACTGCCCCCGATCCTCGCGCAATTTGCCGGTGACGAGCGCGTGGACTTCCGCGCCGTGCTCACCAATCAGCTGGCGCTGGAACATGGCCTGAATGCCGACGTGGTGCTCGACTACGAGCTGAGCTTCTACGACACTCAGAGCGCCGCCATTATCGGTTTGCATGGCGACTTCATCGCGGGCGCGCGCCTGGACAACTTGCTGTCGTGCTATGCCGGCCTGCAAGCCTTGCTGACCGCGGAAACCGACGAAACCTGCGTGCTGGTGTGCAACGACCACGAAGAAGTCGGTTCCTGCTCGGCGTGCGGGGCCGATGGTCCGATGCTCGAGCAAACCTTGCGTCGCCTGCTGCCTGAAGGTGACGAATTCGTGCGCACCATTCAGAAATCCTTGCTGGTCTCGGCCGACAATGCCCACGGCGTGCACCCCAACTATGCGGAAAAGCACGACGCCAACCACGGCCCGAAACTCAACGCCGGCCCGGTGATCAAGGTCAACAGCAACCAGCGCTACGCCACCAACAGCGAAACCGCCGGGTTCTTCCGCCATCTGTGCATGGCCGAAGAAGTGCCGGTGCAAAGCTTCGTGGTGCGCAGCGACATGGGCTGCGGCTCGACTATCGGCCCGATCACCGCCAGCCACCTGGGCGTGCGCACCGTGGACATCGGCCTGCCGACGTTCGCCATGCACTCGATCCGTGAACTGTGCGGCAGCCACGACCTGGCCCACCTGGTCAAAGTGCTGAGCGCGTTCTACGCCTGCCAGGAATTGCCGTAATTTCGCGCCAATGAATGGCCGGAATGCTATCTGTGGCGAGGGAGCTTGCTCCCGCTCGACTGCGCAGCAGTCGCAACCCCCGGTGAATGCGTGCTGTCTCATAGATCGCGATAGCTGGGTTTGGGGTTGCTTCGCAACCCAGCGGGAGCAAGCTGCCTCGCCACAATGATCGCGCCGCATTCATGATTGATCTCTGACCACCGGTCGCCCAAAAGCCACCTAGACTCAAGCTATCCCCTTCGACAAGGCAGTCACCCATGATCTCGATGTCTTCATTCCATGCCATGCTGATCCCCATTCTCGCCGGGATGATCTTGCTGGCAATCGGCTTCAACTTCCGCGACAAAAACGCCGGCGTGTTCGCCATGTGGATCGGCATGCTGACGATCCTCGCCACCGTGGTGTTCAAGATCCTCGCCAAACTCAACGAATAAATCCTGCCCCTGGCTCGCATTGATTTTGACGGGCTCGTACACTCGGCCGATCCGTCCCCCCCCGAGGTTGACCGCCTAGTGTTCGCTCGTCTTTTCGCCCTGCCGTGTTTCTTCCTTGTCTGCCTGATGACGCTGCTGCCGATGGCGCCTGCCCAGGCGGTCGGTTTGCCGGGCTTGCTCAACAGTTCGGCAAAGGCCCAGCCAGAAGCGCAAGAACCGCTGGGCCAATCACTGGACGAAGTCATCAAGTCGCTGGAGAACGATCAGCAGCGGAGCAAACTGCTGGCGGACCTGAAAAAGCTGCGCGATGTCACCAAAAAGGCTCAGCCGGCCGCCGAAGAAGGCGTACTCGGCCTGATCGGCGGCACACTGGCCACCTTCGAAAAACAGTTTTCCGGTGCCGACAGCCCGCTCACGCGCTGGTCCGAAGAATTTGACCTGGCCAAAGACGAACTGACCGCGCTGATGCTGCCGGCCAACGAGTGGCTGCCGATCATCTTTGCCTTCGCCATGATTCTGATGGTCTGGAGCCTGCTGGCCGCTGCGCTGATCTGGGTCAGTCACCGGGTGCGCATGCGCTTCGGCCTCACCGAAGAACTGCCGCAACACCCCAAGGCCCTGGACATGTTGCGCTTCGCCCTGCGCAAACTCGGGCCGTGGCTGATTGCCTTGGTCATCACGGTCTACATGAGCTATGCCCTGCCCTCATCCTTGGGCAAAAGCCTGGCCATGGTGCTGGCCTACGCGCTGGTGGTCGGCACCTGCTTTTCGGCGATCTGCGTGATCGCGTTTTCCTTGCTCGACGGCCCGCATCGTCACCGGGCCTTGTACATCCTGCGCCATCAAGCCTTTCGACCGTTGTGGCTGATCGGCAGTTTCGCCGCATTCGGTGAAGCACTGAGCGATCCGCGCCTGGTCGCCAGCCTGGGCAGTCACCTGGCCCACTCCGCCGCCACCGTCGCCAACGTCCTGGCGGCGCTGTCCACCGGGCTGTTCATCCTGCGTTTCCGCCGCCCCATCGCCCACCTGATCCGCAACCAGCCGTTGTCCCGACGTCTGACGCGCCGCGCGCTCAGCGACACCATCGAGATTCTCGGCACCTTCTGGTACGTGCCCGCGCTGGTGCTGGTGGGCATCTCGCTGTTCGCCACCTTCGTCTCGGCCGGCGACACCAGCACCGCACTGCGCCAGGCGCTGATCTGCACCGTGTTGCTGGTGTTGTGCATGGTCATCAACGGACTGGTTCGTCGTCATTCGCTTAAACCGCAAAAGGGTGTGAAGCGTCATGCGCTGTATTCAGAGCGCCTGAAAAGTTTCTTCTACACCCTCGCCCATCTCGTGGTCTGGCTGGTCTTCATCGAACTGGGCCTGCGGGTCTGGGGCATGTCGCTGATTGCCTTCACCGAAGGCGAAGGCCATGAAGTCAGCGTCAAACTGTTCAGCCTCGCCGGTACGCTGATTTTTGCCTGGCTGATCTGGATCCTCAGCGACACCGCGGTGCACCACGCCCTCACCCGCTCGCGCAAAGGCCTGGCCAACGCCCGCGCGCAGACAATGATGCCGCTGATCCGCAACGTGCTGTTCGTGGCGATTTTCATCATTGCGCTGATCGTCGCGCTGGCGAACATGGGCATGAACGTCACGCCACTGTTGGCCGGTGCCGGCGTGATCGGTCTGGCCATCGGTTTCGGTGCACAATCGCTGGTCGCGGATTTGATCACCGGCCTGTTCATCATCATCGAAGATTCCCTGGCTATCGATGACTACGTGGATGTCGGCGGCCACCTCGGCACTGTCGAAGGCCTGACCATCCGCACCGTTCGCCTGCGGGACATCGACGGCATCGTCCATACCATTCCGTTCAGCGAAATCAAAAGCATCAAGAACTACTCCCGGGAATTCGGCTACGCGATCTTCCGGGTGGCGGTGCCCGCCAGCATGGACATCGACGAGGCGATCAAGCTGATGCGCGAAGTCGGCCAGAAAATGCGCGCCGACCCGCTGCAACGGCGCAATATCTGGTCGCCACTGGAGATTCAGGGTGTCGAAAGTTTCGAGTCGGGCAACGCGATTCTTCGGGCGCGGTTCAAGACCGCGCCGATCAAGCAGTGGGAGGTTTCACGGGCGTTCAATCTGTCGCTGAAGCGGCATCTGGATGAGGCCGGGATGGACCTGGCGATGCCGCGAATGAGTGTGCAGGTGCTGACGGCCGGTGGTGGGCCGCAGAAGGATGTATCTGCTACTTGATTGATAGGGTGGCTGTGAGGACGCCATCGCGAGCAGGCTCACTCCTACATTTGAAATGCATTCCAATGTAGGAGTGAGCCTGCTCGCGATGGGAGCGACGCGGTCTCCCTGGCTAAACCACATCCACCCCAACATGAATCGCATCATGGCGCCAAAACTCCAGGTCGCAATCGATCAACCGTTCGTGCTGATCGTAGTTGACCCGAGCAATCCGCAACCCCGGGCTCCCCACCGACACCCGTAACGCTGCCGCCGCATCCACCGACAACGCCGTCGGCACGATCTCGAAACGCACCCGACCGTAGTGCAAGTCGTAATGCCTGGCGTACAACTCGGTGATCGACTGATTCAGATCGAAATCCAGAATCCCCGGAAAGTACTGCGGATTCAGGTAGTGCTCCACATAGAGCACCAGCCGCTCATCAATGCGCCGCGCCCGGCAGATCTGAATCACGCTGGACAGCGCCGGCAACTGCAACCACGCACACACCGCCGCCGACGCCGGTTGCAACCGCGCCGAAATCACCTCGGTGGACGGCACCCGCCCCTGCGCACTGACCATCGCGTGAAAGTGACTGCGCTGCATCAAGTTGTAAGCCAGGCGCGGTGGCGACACGAACCAGCCACGGCGTTCCTCCCGATAAATCTGCCCTTGGGCTTCCAGTTGCAACAAGGCTTCACGCACGGTGATACGCGTGGTGCCGAACAACTCACTGAGCTTGCGCTCGGCCGGCAGTTTGCTCCCGGGCGCCAACAGGCCATGGTCAAGCTGTTCCTGCAGAACCTGCCCGATGGCTGTCACCGCTTTGGTTGTCTCGATGCGCATCAACGTTACCTATCTGGACTAGACCAGCACTGTTTCGGGGCAGAACCGTGATTCAAATTGGCTCCATCAACTCCCTGCAAGCCTAGGCACTGCTTGTGACTGGCAGATGACAAAGCCGCCGAACGGTTGCGCCAGACACCTGCAAATTCACGGCCAAGTCCTTTCGTATCAGCCCTTTAGCCATGGTCTACGCTTACTCGCAAGCCTGAGCATCACCGCTCGAAAAATGTAGGCCGACCGATCGTCGACATCAAAATGTCATCAGCGGCGCCTAAATTGGCTCAGGTATTGCTGACCTAGACCAACACAACCGCAATCGCAGCGTTGAAAACGCCCAAAGGAGCTTCGGATGAAAAAGCTTTTCCTGGCATCACTGTTAGGCTCGACCATTGCCATGTGCAGCGCCGCCATGGCCGCTGATGATATGAAAACCCTGGAAGCCGCTGCGAAAGCGGAAGGTGCGGTCAATAGCGTCGGCATGCCCGATGACTGGGCCAACTGGAAAGGCACCTGGGCAGACCTGGCCACGAAATACGGCTTGAAACACATCGACACCGACATGAGCTCGGCGCAGGAAATCGCCAAGTTCGCCGCCGAGAAGGACAACGCCAGTGCCGACATCGGCGACGTCGGCGCAGCCTTCGGCCCGATCGCGGTCAAACAAGGCGTGGTGCAACCCTACAAGCCAAGCACCTGGGACCAGATCCCGGACTGGGCCAAGGACAAGGACGGCAACTGGGCACTGGCGTACACCGGCACCATCGCGTTCATCATCAACAAGAAGCTGCTGCACGGTTCCGAAGCTCCGACCAAGTGGGCGGATCTGAAAACCGGTAAATACAAGGTGTCGATCGGTGACGTGAGCACCGCCGCCCAGGCCGCCAACGGTGTACTGGCCGCCGCACTGGCCAACGGTGGCGACGAAAAGAACCTGCAGCCAGCGTTGTTGCTGTTCGCAGATATCGCCAAGCAGGGCCGCCTGTCCATGGCCAACCCGACCATCGCCACGATGGAAAAGGGTGAAATCGAAGTCGGCGTGGTCTGGGACTTCAACGGCCTGAGCTACAAGGCCAAGATGGCGAACCCCGATGACTACGTGGTGCTGATCCCTTCCGACGGTTCGGTGATTTCCGGCTACACCACCATCATCAACAAATACGCGAAGAACCCGAACGCCGCCAAGCTGACCCGCGAATACATCTTCAGCGATGCCGGTCAGATCAACCTGGCGAAAGGTAATGCCCGTCCAATCCGCGCCGAGCACATCAAGCTGCCGGCTGACGTCCAGGCCAAGCTGCTGCCAAACGAGCAGTACAAAAAGGTCACGCCGATCAAAGACGCGGATGCGTGGGAAAAGACTTCCAAGGCTTTGCCGCAGAAGTGGAACGAAGAAGTCCTCGTCGAAATGAAATAACCCTGTAGCCCGACTTCTGTCGGGCTGATGGAGATCCAAATGCAGGAGCGAGCCTGCTCGCGAAAAGCGGACTGACATTCAACACCTGTGTTGACTGACCCGGCGCCTTCGCGAGCAGGCTCGCTCCCACAGTGGACCGTGGTGAATTCAAGTTTTATGAATGTCTGTTTCGCGGAGTTTTTGCCCCTATGAAGCACAACGTCATCCTTGTCGTGCTCGACGGCCTCAACTATGAAGTCGCGCGCCACGCCTTGGGGCACCTGCAGGCTTACGTCGGCGCAGGACGCGCGGCACTCTACAAACTGGAGTGCGAACTGCCGGCCCTGTCCCGACCGCTTTACGAATGCATCCTCACCGGCGTCCCGCCCATCGAGAGCGGCATCGTCCACAACAACGTCGCGCGCCTGTCCAACCAGCGCAGCATTTACCACTACGCCACGGATGCCGGCCTGACTACCGCCGCCGCGGCCTATCACTGGGTCAGCGAGTTGTATAACCGCTCGCCGTTCGAGGCCGCCCGGGATCGTCACACCGACAACCCCGACCTGCCGATCCAGCACGGTCACTTCTACTGGAACGATCACTACCCGGATTCGCACCTGTTCGCCGACGCTGAAAACCTGCGTCTGCGCCACGCGCCCAACTTTTTGTTGATCCACCCCATGAACATCGACGACGCCGGGCACAAGCACGGCCTCGACACCCCGCAATACCGCAACAGTGCCCGCTCGGTGGACATTATCCTGGCCGACTACCTGCAAACCTGGCTCGACGCCGGCTACCAAGTGCTGGTGACCGCCGACCACGGCATGAACAACGACCGCTCGCACAACGGCCTGCTGGCGGAAGAACGGGAAGTGCCGCTGTTTGTCCTGGGCGATGCCTTCAGCTTCAACGCCAGCGCCGCGCCCAAACAGACTGACATCTGCGGCACGGTCTGCGAACTGCTGGGCGTGGCCCACGACAAACCTGTCTGCCGGGAGCTGCTCAAGTGAATGCCATGACCCGTGGTAAATGGCTGGCAGCGTTGTGCCTGGTGCCTTTCGCTCTGTTTTTTATCGTGTTCGAGATCGCGCCGCTGGTCTGGGTAATGATCAACAGCCTGCAATCGGAAGAGTTCGGCTGGGGCCTGGCCAACTTCACCAAGATCTTCAATTCGAAGTTCTATCTGCAAGCGATCCAGTACAGCCTCGAGATCAGTTTCTGGTCCAGCGTATTCGGGATCATCATCGCGGTGCTCGGCGCCTATTCCCTGCGCCGGGTCGACTCGAAACTGCGTAACTTCGTGAATGCTTTCGCCAACATGACCAGCAACTTCGCCGGCGTGCCCCTGGCCTTTGCCTTCATCATTTTGCTGGGGTTCAACGGCAGCTTCACCATCATGCTCAAGCAGGCCGGGATCATTCAGGACTTCAACCTGTATTCGAAAACCGGGCTGATCATTCTCTACACCTACTTCCAGATTCCATTGGGCGTGCTGCTGCTTTATCCGGCGTTCGATGCCTTGCGCGAAGACTGGCGTGAGTCCGCCGAACTGCTCGGCGCCAACGGCTGGCAGTTCTGGCGCCACATCGGTTTGCCGGTGCTGACCCCTGCGCTGCTAGGCACTTTCGTGATTTTGCTGGCCAACGCGCTTGGCGCCTACGCCACGGTTTACGCGCTGACCACCGGCAACTTCAACGTACTGCCGATCCGCATCGCGGCGATGGTGTCCGGCGACATTTCCCTGGATCCGAACCTGGCCAGCGCGCTGGCCGTGGTACTCGTGGCGTTGATGACCCTGGTGACCATCGTGCATCAGCTGCTGTTGAAGAGGAGCTACCATGTCTCGCGCTGAACTGGGCCCCGCCGGTGTCTATCACCGGGTGGTGGTGTACGTGCTGTTTGCCATTCTGTTGTTGCCGCTGGCCGGGACGTTGATCTACTCGATCGCCAGCAGTTGGTCGGCGACCATTCTGCCCAGTGGCTTTACCTTCAAGTGGTACATCCAGCTGTGGAGCGATCCGCGCTTTCTGCATGCCTTCGGGCAGTCGCTGCTGGTGTGCGTCGGCGCGTTGATTCTGTCAGTGGTGCTGATTCTGCCGCTGCTGTTCGTGGTGCATTACCACTTCCCCAAACTCGATGCGCTGATGAACATCCTGATCCTGCTGCCCTTCGCGGTGCCGCCGGTGGTGTCCTCGGTGGGGCTGTTGCAGCTCTACGGTTCCGGGCCATTTGCGATGGTCGGTACGCCGTGGATTCTGATCGGCTGCTACTTCACCATCGCGCTGCCGTTCATGTACCGGGCGATCACCAACAACCTGCAAGCGATCAACCTGCGCGACCTGATGGACGCCGCACAACTGCTCGGTGCCAGCACCTGGCAAGCCGCCTTCCTGGTGGTGCTGCCGAACCTGCGCAAGGGGTTGATGGTGGCATTGCTGCTGTCGTTCTCGTTCCTGTTCGGTGAATTCGTGTTCGCCAACATCCTGGTCGGCACCCGCTACGAAACCTTGCAGGTCTACCTCAACAACATGCGTAACAGCAGCGGCCACTTCACCAGTGCGCTGGTGATTTCCTACTTCTTCTTTGTGCTGGTTCTGACCTGGGCGGCCAATATCTTGAACAAGGACAAAAGCGAATGAGCTATGTCAGCGTCCAACATCTTCAAAAAAATTACGCGGGCACCACCGTCTTCAGCGACATCAACTGCGAAATCCAGAAAGGTGAGTTCGTCACCCTCCTCGGCCCGTCCGGTTGCGGCAAGTCCACGCTGTTGCGTTGCATCGCCGGCCTGACGTCGGTGGATGGCGGCAAGATTCTGCTGGAGGGCGTCGATCTGGTTCCGATGAGCCCACAGAAACGCGGGATTGGCATGGTGTTCCAGAGTTATGCACTGTTCCCCAACATGACCGTGGAGCAGAACATCGCCTTCGGTCTGCGCATGCAAAAGGTCAACGCCGACGACAGCCAGAAGCGTGTCGCCGAAGTGCTGAAACTGGTGGAGCTCAATGACTTCGCCGCGCGCTACCCGCATCAATTGTCGGGCGGCCAGTGCCAGCGCGTGGCCCTCGCCCGCTCATTGGTTACCCGTCCGCGGCTGTTGTTGCTGGACGAGCCGCTGTCGGCCCTCGATGCGCGGATTCGCAAGCACCTGCGCGAACAGATCCGTCAGATCCAGCGTGAACTCGGTCTGACCACGATCTTCGTCACGCACGATCAGGAAGAAGCCCTGACCATGTCTGACCGGATTTTCCTGATGAATCAGGGAAAGATCGTACAGAGCGGCGACGCCGAAACCCTCTACACCGCGCCCGTGGATGTGTTTGCCGCCGGTTTCATCGGCAACTACAACCTGCTGGACGCCGACAGCGCCTCAAAACTGCTGCAACGGCCGATCAACCACCGCATCGCGATTCGCCCGGAAGCCATCGAGCTGAGCCTCAATGGCGAGCTTGATGCGCAAGTACGCAGCCACAGTTTGCTGGGCAACGTGATTCGCTATCGGGTCGAAGCCCGGGGCGTGGAATTGGTGGTGGATGTGCTGAACCGCTCGGCGGCCGATCTGCACCCCGATGGTCAGCGCCTGGCACTTTCCATCGATCCGACTGCCCTGTGTGAAGTAGCTTGAAAACAGCTGCAAGCTGCAAGCTGCGAGCGACAAGTTGTAAACTGCTCACCACCTCAATCACTTCTTGCGGCTTGAAACTTGCCGCTTGAAGCTGTTCTCGGAGAGAACCGCACTAATGGCCTTGGCAATTTTTGATCTGGACGAAACCCTGATCCACGGCGACTGCGCCACCCTCTGGAGCGCGCAAATGGGCCGCCTGGGCTGGGTCGATCCCGAGTCGTTCATGCGTCAGAACAACGAACTGATGGACGCTTACAGCCACGGCAAACTGCGCATGGAGGAGTATATGACCTTCAGCCTGGAGCCGATGATCGGGCGCACACCGGAAGAGGTCGAGCATTTGGTCGGGCCTTGGGTGGAAGACTTCATCGAGCCGATCATCTTCAGTGACGCCACCAAAGCCATCGCCGCCCATCGCAAGGCCGGTGACCGGATTCTGGTGATCTCGGCCTCGGGCACGCACCTGGTCAAGCCGATTGCCGACCGTCTGGGCATCGACGAGATTCTCGGCATCGAACTGGAAGTGACGCATGGCGTTTATAGCGGTCAGACCGTCGGCACCCTGACCTACCGCGAAGGCAAGATCGTCCGGTTGCTGGAGTGGCTGGATGCGGAAGAGGAGAATCTGGAAGGTGCGAGTTTCTATTCCGACTCGCGTAACGATTTACCGCTGCTGTTGAAGGTGGATTTCCCACACGTGGTGAACCCGGATCCGGTGTTGCTTGAGCACGCCGAAAAAGCCGGCTGGCCAATCCATATCTGGAAGTAACCGATACCCCTGTAGGAGCGCCGCCCGCTCGCTCCTACAGGTTCAGTGTGTCCTTCAGGTCAGGCTTGGGTCGATTATCAGGACCAGCTTCCCCGCCACCTTATTACTCGCCAACTCCGCAAACGCCGCTTCGGCGTCCTTGATCGGGTAGGTCTTCGCCAGCTGGGGACTCAACCGCCCTTCAGCAAACAACGGCCACACATGCTGGCTCAAATCACTGAACAAATCCGCCTTGAACTGCTCATCACGACTGCGCAACGTCGAGCCCAGCAGTTGCACGCGCTTGGCCAGAACCTGCGCCAGATCCAGGTTCGCGTCACGACCGCCCATCAAGCCGATCAGCACCCAGCGACCATCCAGAGCCAGCATTTTCAGGTTCAGCGCGGCGTAGTTGCCGCCGACCGGATCGAGAATCACATCGAACGGTCCCAGGTCGCGCAAGCTGTCCAGGTCGCCCGTGCGCACCACACCCCCCTGCGCACCCAGCGCTTCGCAATAAGCCAGACGCTCGGCGGAACCGACGCTGACCCAGCACGGGTTGCCAAAGGCCTTGCATAGCTGAATGGCCGCTGAACCGATTCCACTTGCTCCGGCGTGCAGAAGAACTTTCTCACCCGGTTTGAGCGCAGCGAGTTGAAACAAATTCAGCCAGACGGTCGCGTACACCTCCGGCAACGCCGCCGCCTCGGCCAGGGACAAACCTTCGGGGACCGGCAGCACATGCCGTCCGTCGACAACTACCTCTTCGGCCATCCCGCCCCCGGCCAGCAAGGCGCAGACCCGATCGCCGACCTGCCAGGACGAGCCCGGGCCGACTTCGCTGATCACCCCCGAACACTCAAGACCCAGTACCTGACTGGCTCCCGGCGGTGGCGGATAAAGCCCTGCTTTCTGTAACAAATCGGCGCGATTGAGGCCTGCTGCCGCCACTCGAATCCGAACTTGTCCTACATCGCATGTAGGACTGGGCTCTTCAACCCACTCCACTTGACCTTCCACGCCTTGCAATGCTTTCACAGTGCCTCCATAGTGAGTCTGGACTGAGCCCGTAGCTGTAGCGCCGGGCTTTCTTGCATTATGTGACCGGCCCTTTGTGGAACCGGCGACTTCAAAGACGGCCTAATATGCGTGATCAATTGTCTCCGCGTCGAATCAGCATGAAGCATTTTTTCCCCAGCACCGCCCTAGCCCTATTCATTGGTATCGGCCTGTTGCCGATGTCGAGCAATACATTCGCAGCCAATAGCTGGGACAAGCTTCAGCCTGATCGTGACGAAGTGATCGCCAGCCTGAACGTCGTCGAACTGCTCAAGCGCCATCACTACAGCAAGCCGCCGCTCGATGACGCGCGCTCCGTGATCATCTATGACAGCTACCTCAAGCTGCTGGATCCGTCGCGCAGCTACTTCATGGCCAGCGACATTGCCGAATTCGACAAGTGGAAGACCCAGTTCGACGACTTCCTGAAAAGCGGCGATCTCAACGCCGGGTTCACCATCTACAAGCGCTACCTGGACCGCGTCAAAGCGCGTCTGGACTTTGCCCTTGCCGAGCTGAACAAGGGCGTCGACAAAATCGACTTCAATACCAAGGAAACCTTGCTGATCGATCGCAAGGACGCCCCTTGGCTCAAGTCCACCGCAGAACTCGACGACCTGTGGCGCAAACGCGTCAAGGACGAAGTCTTGCGGCAGAAGATCGCGGGCAAGGATTCCAAGCAGATTCAGGAAACCTTGACCAAGCGCTACAAAAACCAGTTGGCGCGCCTGGACCAGACCCGTGCGGAAGATATCTTCCAGGCGTACATCAACACCTTCGCCATGTCCTACGACCCGCACACCAACTATCTGTCGCCGGATAATGCGGAAAACTTCGACATCAACATGAGCCTGTCCCTCGAGGGCATCGGCGCCGTGTTGCAGAGCGATAACGACCAGGTGAAAGTCGTGCGCCTGGTACCTGCCGGCCCGGCCGACAAGACCAAACAGGTTGCACCGGCCGACAAGATCATCGGCGTTGCCCAAGGCAACAAAGAGATGGTCGACGTGGTCGGCTGGCGCCTGGACGAAGTGGTCAAGCTGATCCGTGGTCCGAAAGGCACCGTGGTGCGCCTGGAAGTGATTCCGGCCAGCAATGCGCCAAACGACCAGACCAGCAAGATCGTGCCGATCACCCGCGAAGCGGTGAAGCTTGAAGACCAGGCAGTGAAGAAGTCGGTGCTCAACCTGAAACAGGATGGCAAGGACTACAAGCTCGGCGTCATTGAGATCCCGGCCTTCTACCTCGACTTCAAGGCGTTCCGTGCCGGCGATCCCGATTACAAGAGCACCACTCGCGACGTCAAGAAACTGCTGACCGAGCTGCAGAAAGAGAAAGTCGACGGCGTGGTCATCGACTTGCGCAACAACGGCGGCGGCTCTCTGCAGGAAGCCACCGAGCTGACCAGTCTGTTCATCGACAAAGGTCCGACCGTGCTGGTGCGTAATGCCGACGGCCGTGTCGATGTGCTGGAAGATGAAAACCCGGGCGCATTCTACAAAGGCCCGATGGCGTTGCTGGTCAACCGCTTGTCCGCCTCGGCTTCGGAGATTTTTGCCGGCGCCATGCAGGACTACCACCGTGCACTGATTATCGGTGGCCAGACCTTCGGTAAAGGCACCGTGCAGACCATTCAGCCGTTGAACCATGGCGAGCTGAAACTGACCCTGGCCAAGTTCTACCGGGTTTCCGGCCAGAGCACCCAGCATCAGGGCGTACTGCCGGACATCGATTACCCGTCGATCATCGACACCAAGGAAATCGGCGAAAGCGCCCTGCCGGAAGCCATGCCGTGGGACACCATCCGCGCGGCCATCAAGCCGGCGGCCGACCCTTTCAAACCGTACATCACGCAGCTCAAATCCGAGCATGACGTGCGCACGGCCAAAGACGCCGAATTCGTGTTCATTCGCGACAAGCTGGCCCTGGCCCAGAAGCTGATGACGGAGAAAACCGTCAGCCTCAATGAAACTGATCGCCGTGCGCAACACGCCGATATCGAAGCCAAGCAACTGGTGATGGAAAACATCCGTCGCAAGGCCAAGGGCGAAGAGCCGCTCAAAGAGCTGAAGAAAGAAGACGAAGACGCCATCGCGGCCGAGCCGGACAAGACCAAGCCAGAAGACGATGCCTACTTGAGCGAGACCGGGCGGATTCTGTTGGACTACCTGAAACTCAACACCGCGGTCGCCAAGCACTAAAATGATGGCAATTTAATGCTGACGCTCCCCGGAGCGTCATCAAACAGTCATCATTCTGTCGTGAAATAAAGGACTGGGAGCTCATGGCTCCCAGTCCTTTTTTTATCGCCAGAGATCGCCATGACCACCACCGAACAGCTGAGTGCATTGAGTTCCATTCTGGCTCAAAGCGGTTTGCACAGCCTGTTCCAGCCGATCATTTCCGTCTCTGAGCGACGCATTGTCGGCTTCGAAGCCCTCACTCGCGGCCCCTCGAACAGTCCGCTGCACTCCCCCATCGCATTGTTCGCGGTTGCCCGCCAGGCCGGTCGCTTGAGCGAGCTGGAAATCGCCTGCCGTGAAAGTGCCTGCCGACGCTTCAATGAACAACAGCTGCCGGGCAAACTGTTTCTCAACGTCTCTCCGGAATCCCTGTTGGAAGCCGCTCACCAACCGGGTCGCACCCTGCAATTGCTGCAGGACTTCGGCATCCCGCCGAGCCAGGTGGTGATCGAACTCACCGAACAGACCCCGACCGACGACTTCCAGTTGCTGCAAAATGCCCTGCATCACTACCGGGCGATGGGTTTTTCCATTGCGCTCGATGATCTGGGGGCCGGTTATTCGAGTTTGCGGCTCTGGTCCGAGCTGCGGCCGGATTACGTGAAAATCGACCGGCACTTTATCGACGGCATTCACCAGGATGCCCTCAAACGTGAATTCGTCGGCTCGATCCTGCAAATCGCCAAAGCCTCACGGGCACAAGTGATCGCCGAAGGCATCGAATTGCCGGAAGAGCTCGCGGTGTTGACCGAGATGGGCGTCGATCTGGTGCAAGGCTACTTGCTGTGTCGGCCTCAAGAGCATCCACCTCGCGACGCCCGAGTCTTGATGCCAAAACGGGAAAGCACAGCAGTGGCTTTGAATGATGACGCCAGTGACCTCAGCGCCTTGCTCAACGACCAACCGGCCGTGGCCCGGGACACACCGACGGCCACGGTGCTGGAAGCCTTCCGCCGCCAGGCCAACCTGAACTCACTGGCGGTGCTTGACGAGCAAGGCCATCCCTGCGGCATCGTCCATCGGCATTCGCTCTCGGACGCACTGCTCAAGCCCTTTGCTACCGACCTGTTCGCACGCAAGCCCATCAGCCGCTTGATGAACGACGACTTCCTCGCCGTGGAGATGAGCCAGTCACTGCAACAAGTCAGTCGCTTGATCACCAGCCGCGCGCGCCAGCGCATCGAGGAGGACTTCATCATCACCCTCAACGGCGGCTATCTGGGCCTGGGCCGGGTGATCGATGTGCTCAAGCTGATTACCGAACTGAAAATCCAGCAGGCCCGCTACGCCAACCCGCTGACCCTGTTGCCAGGCAACGTGCCCATCCAGCAATGCCTGACGCGGCTGCTGCAACAGGAGCGGGAATCGGTGATCTGTTACGTCGACATCGACAGTTTCAAACCCTTCAACGACATCTATGGCTACGGCCGTGGGGACGAAGTCCTGCTGTGTCTGGCGCAATGCCTGAACGATCGGGTGGACCCGGCCCGCGACTTCGTTGGCCATATCGGCGGGGATGACTTCCTGCTGGTGCTCGGCCCGGAAGACTGGCGCAAACGTCTGAACCAGTTGCTGGACGACTTCCACAGCCAGTGCCGACGCTTCTACCGCAGCGAACACCTGGAAGCCGGCTGCTTTATCGCACCGAATCGCCAGGGCATGCGCCAGGAGTTTCCACTGCTGTCATTGTCGATCGGCGTCGTGCATTTACACCCACAGGCCTGTGGACAACTCGATGCGAGCCAGTTGGCAGAGATGGCTTCGCAGGCCAAGCATCACGCGAAGAATGTGGCGGGGTATAGCGTGTATGTGATTGATAGTTTGGTGGTGCCGGTGCAAAACGAGGATTTGATCATCGGGCAGCGGTGATTGAACGGACGCCTTCGCGGGCAAGCCTCGCTCCTACAGGGTTTTTTGTCGTTCGCAACTATTGTGGACTACCCATCTCCCGTAGGAGCGAGGCTTGCCCGCGAAGAGGCCAGACCACACAACAAAAATCTCTGGATTCAATCCGAACCGCCGCCTAACCACATCACAGCCCTCATGCAACGGAATGGCGCAAAGCAACGCGAAGTCGCTGAGAGTCATCGAGCGCCATGAAGCGGTTTTTTGGATGGGAAATCGGCTTTTCGTAGGGTGGATCAGGATGAAGCGTAGGCATTTGCTTTGCGGACGTGGCGAGAGGTTTCCCTCACGCCACGTCCCATACACCCTCGCTCTTTCAGTCGCGCGGTGATTGCACCAAAAACTCCGCAATCAGCGACGCAACCTGCTCCTGAATCACCTCCCGAGCCCTCCCTCCCTCAGCATCCCCACAAATAATCCCATCTCCCGGCACGTCTTCCTCAAGAAGCGCTACCGCTCCAGGTTTGCACACCGCCATAAAACTAAAGTGGCTAGCGTCTTTAATCTCGACATAGCGCGTCGACGCTTGGGGCAGACGTTTAGCCAAGTCAGCTGACTCCAACTGCGCGGGTAGCTCCTCAGAAGGCACGCCCGCCGCAATCACTAGCGTCGGCACTGGCAGCCCCGCAAGGCTGTCATCAGTCATCCCGCGTGACAGTCCCAGGTCCAGTGAAACAACTGCGGTGACACGTTTATCGCTCAAATCGGCGGCCAGCCGGGCCTTCGATACCGAAGTGCTGGCGGGGTTCATCTGTCGGTAGACGTTGCAACTGGCCAACTTCGTGTGGGTTTTGCAGTCCAGGGCAAAGCGGTCGGGGTCGAAACGGGCGCCGGCGGTTTCCATGACGGTCCAGCCGCCGAGGGAATGGCCCACGGCGGCGATTCGATGCTTGGCGACCGCGCCGAATTGTTGCGGCTGAGCCGTGACCGCGTCGATGGCCCGGCTGAGGTCGGCGGGCCGCCGCCATAACTGCGCCGCAGCTTGAGGGGTGCGGTCTTTGCTGGTGCTGCCGGGGTGGTTGACTGCCGCCACGATGTAACCTTTGTGGGCGAGTGCGCTGGCCAGCCATGTCTGGTTGATCCAATTACCCCCGAAACCGTGGGAGAGCACCACCAATGGATGCTCGCCGGCGGTCGGTGGCGCGTTGGGCACGGCGAGGGCCCCGACAAACGCTGGGTTGTCGCCGAACAATTGAGGGGTGGCGGTGGTTGCGGTGGGGTACCAGACGACCATTTCCAGTGGGCGGTCGTTTTGCGTGTCTGGCAACGTAGAGGCCTGGAAACCGATAGCGTTATCGCCAGCGAATACACTCGTGGTCAGGCAGACCAGAAACAGGGCGCCGAAAGCTGTTTTCAATGTTTTATCTTCCTTGATCAGATTCAACTCTTAACACCTGACATCCGCAGTCAGGCGCATCAATTACTGCGCAGTATCGCCACTCTCCAACCCTTTCAACTTGATCTCCGCCAGCGGATGCCCAGCCTGCACCGCAATCCGCCAGAACCGCGCCGCTTCCACCGGATCCGGCGCCTTGCTCGGCGTCCCCGCCAAACTGATCACTCCCACCTGATACGCCGCTTTGCCATCCCCCGCCAAAGCCGCCAGGCGCAGCAATCGCACACCCTCCTCGCGAGCCCCAAGGCCAACGCCACGAAAGGTCAGGATGTGGCCATAGAAGCTTTGCGCGCCGACATCACCCAGATTGGCCATCCGTGCGAACTGGCCTTCGAGCCAGCTCCAGCCGCGGGGCTGTCGCACGAACCACGACCAGTGAAACAATCGGCGGGCCAGCCAGTAACTGGCCCGTGCCTTGAGGCGTAAAAACACTCAGGCCTCCGCCGATTCCGGG
Organism: Pseudomonas sp. GW823-FHT02C02; assembly: GCF_058797635.1. Taxonomy (NCBI): domain Bacteria; kingdom Pseudomonadati; phylum Pseudomonadota; class Gammaproteobacteria; order Pseudomonadales; family Pseudomonadaceae; genus Pseudomonas; species Pseudomonas sp. GW823-FHT02C02. The sequence continues at coordinate 249,933 of NZ_JBXAJV010000009.1, forward strand.
TACTCGTATTCGAACACGCGCACCACTTCCGAAGCGTGCCATGAGGCGGCGGCGACACCGTCGGACGGTCCCGAGAAACGCCCCAGACGCTCGACGCATTCGAAGAAACCGGTGCGTGGCAGGCGGCTGGCGCCCTGGCTGATCACCAGCGAGCTGCGCAGCGGCTGCTCGGCCTTGGCGTCCAGCGCAGCCAGATGCTCCAGCGCAGCGGTGAGGGTTTGCATGGCCGGCGTGGGCAACTGCAAACGTTCCAGCAAGGCTCGATAAGTCAGCAGATGCCGTTGGCGGCGGGCCTGATCCAGCTCACCCAACAACCCGTCCCAATGTTGACGACTGATGCGGACGCTCACGATTCATCCCTCCACCCTGGCACCGTCAGTTCCCAGGCCAGACTGCGGCGAATCGCAGCGTCGGGTAGACGCTCGCCACTTTCGATCAGGGCCAGATAAGACGGGCTGATGCCTACCGTGCGGGCCAGCGCCTCGATGGCGATGCCCTTCCCTTCGCGCAAACTGCGTAGTTGATCCAGACCTGGAAGAATCGGGTCTGATGATGTGGCTTGACGCGCCGGCGTGTCGGGCGCCGGTTGTTGGTTGATGCCTGCTGCTTTCAGTAGAGCCTGGTACTGAGCCCACGGCAAAACCGCGTATTCGGGCTCGCCTTCGCGTGTGATTATCTGAATATCCATGACTTCCCCGTAGGACAACGACACTTAGCGAGTCGGCACTTTTCCCTAGAAGTGTAATCCTAACAGCGGCCACGGTCGCGGGGGGTATGAATATAAGGACGATCCTCAATCGAATCAGGTTTTTTTCGGGCCTTGAAGCTGAAGTTGCTCAGGTGTATCGGGGAGCCGCTCCACCACCGCAAGCTTCTCCGGCAACTGACGTTTGCGCCAGGCACGGAACGCATTGAGTTCATCGTCGAGGACTTTCATCAACCAGGCCAGCACGGCAATGTCATCCAGCATGCCGAATACCGGGATGAAGTCGGGGATCGCATCCACCGGACTGAGGAAGTACATCAGGCCGGCCACCACCGAGATCAGCGCCTTCGGGCTGATGGCGCGGTACTCCCCACGCCAGTAGGCCAGGCACAGTGCCTGCATCAGGCGCAGATCGTCTTTGAGTTTGCCCAATCGGTTGCCCTGACTGGCCCCTTTGCTGGCGACGGCGAACAGCAGGGTCGGCAAACGTCCACGGGCAAGCAGGCGTCCGGCGAGTGGCAGGAAACGAGCGAAATTCCAAGGTGCTTTCATCATTCCTCCCGCTGAAATGTTATCCACACAAATTGTGGATAACCTTGTGAACAGAGCTATATTTCACGGCTGAAAGCCCCGTTTCATAAGGGCTCAACTCAGATCGGGCGTTTTTTACTCACATAAAAAAACCCAAGATTTCATTGACTTGGCGCGCCGGCGCGGCTAGCACGGCGTCCTCAATGGCTATGACTGCACCGTACAGCATCCGTTCGCTTTGTTTACCCTCGCTGAACGCCAGATGCAACAACGCCCCGCATAAAGCGAGGCGTTGTTTTTAAAGCAGACGCTGATTACTTGGCGGCGTCTTCTTTTGCTGGATCCTTGATCGCCAGCAGTTCCAGGTCGAATACCAGCACCGAGTTGGCTGGAATCGCCGGGCTTGGGCTTTGGGCGCCGTAGGCCAGCTCGCTAGGAATGTACAGCTTGTACTTCTCGCCAACGTGCATCAGTTGCAGGCCTTCGACCCAACCCGGAATCACGCCGCTGACCGGCAGATCGATCGGGCTGCCACGGTCGACGGAGCTGTCAAAGGTAGTGCCGTCGGTCAGCTTGCCGGTGTAGTGAACAGTCACTACGTCGGTCGGCTTTGGCTGTGCGCCATCAGCTTTCTTGACCACTTCGTATTGCAGGCCCGAAGCAGTGGTGGTGACACCCGCTTTCTTGGCGTTTTCTTCGAGGAATTTCTTGCCGGCGGCTGCCGACTCTTCGCTCATTTTGGCCATACGCTCTTCAGCACGCTTCTGCAGTGCTGCGAAGGCTTCGACCAGTTCTTCATCCTTCAGCTTCTGTTCTTTCTTGCCGACGGCGTCTTCGATGCCTTGGGCTACGGCTTTGGAGTCCAGGTCATCCATGCCTTCCTGAGCCAGGCTCTTGCCCATGTTCAGGCCAATCCCGTAGGAAGCTTTTTGCGCCGGGGTTTTCAGCTCTACGCTGGTCTGCGAGTCACAACCCGCAAGTACCAGGCTAACCAGGGCCACCGCCGCCGCCAACCGATGCTGTTTCATGCTATTTCCTTGTTCATGCGCCTAAAGGGCAATCGAGTAAAGCCGCGAGCTTATCAGGCGGCCACGACCAATGGCTACCGGCATGAGAGCAGGAAACTTCTGATAAGTTCAGGTGTTTTAACGCATTTCGGGATTGCAGCGATGAAGCTTCTGTCATCTTGGACCCCACAGAGACGAATACCGGATCCCACAGCATCTGGCGTAATGGCCACTTGCCGCACCTCAAGCACTGAGGCATAAGAGAGCTACAAAATCGACAAGGATGTTTATCTTGCGCCTCTTATTCCGCCTGCTGGCGTTGTTCGCTGTGCTGCTGGGGCTGGGCCTCGCCGTGGTGCTGTACTACGTCGCCAACCCGAAATTGCCGACCTGGTCCCCCGCACAACAGGTGCATTACCTCGAGCAGTGGAGCGCCGCCGACCGCCAGACTTACTACTTCACCCCCCAGGGCACTCAGGTCAAAGGCTTGCGCTATGACTGGTTCAAGGAGCTCGAACTGCCCTTCTCGGAACAACGCTTCGCCGCCCCGGAATACCTCGCACGCTTTGGTTTCCTGATCGACCCCGAGCAGAAAGCCACACCGAACAACCCTGCCAACTTGCCCGTGGGGTTTGCCCGCCATCAAAACCCCGGCAGCCAGGACGAGTTCCTCGACATCACCTGCGCCGCCTGCCACACCGGTGAATTGCGTTTCAATGGCCAGGCCGTGCGGATCGACGGCGGTTCGGCGCAGCATGTCCTGCCTTCCAGTGTTCCTACACTACGCGGTGGCAGTTTCGGACAAGCACTTGTCGCCAGTCTGGTCTCGACTTATTACAACCCGTGGAAATTCGAACGTTTCGCCCGCAACGTGCTGGGCGAGGACTACGACACCCGCCGCCAACAGTTGCGCCAAGACTTCAAAGCCTCCCTCAATATGTTCGTGAAAGTGGCCTGGAACGATACCCATCGCGGGCTCTATCCGACCGAGGAAGGCCCCGGCCGCACCGACGCTTTCGGGCGCATTGCCAATGCCAGCTTCGGCGATGCGATTTCACCTGATAATTACCGCGTGGCGAATGCGCCGGTGGACTACCCGCAACTGTGGGACATGTGGACCTTCGACTGGGTGCAATGGAACGGTTCGGCGCAGCAACCGATGGCCCGCAACATCGGCGAAGCGCTGGGCGTCGGTGCCACCCTGGATTTCTTCGACGCCAATGGCCAGCCGCTCAAAGGTGACGAGCGCTATCCGTCGAGTGTCCGCTTGCGCGACTTGCACCAGATCGAACAAACCCTGCAACGGCTCAAACCACCGGCCTGGCCCGAAGCGCTGCTCGGCGCTGTCGATAAGCCTCTGGCCGTCAAAGGTCGCGAATTATTCAGCGAAAACTGCGCAGGGTGCCACGTGCCTCGATCGGTCCAGACCAACGGGCGTTGGGTGCAACACCTGAAAATGCTGCCGGTGGATTACATCGGCACAGACCCGGGCGCGGCCAATAACATCGCCGACCATCGCTTCGACCTCAGCGCCTTGCAATGGGACCCGGCGGAGCTGGCGAAACTGGATGTGCAGTTGCAGCCGCCGCCCGCCGAACCGCTGGACATGAGCAAACTCTCGTCAGCCAAAGGCCTGGCTTACGTCACCGCTTTCGTCGGAAACCGTGCTTATCGCGAGGCGAAAATCCCCGAGGCCGAGCGTCCGGAGATGGATGGCTTCGGCCTGCCGATTGGCGTGCGTGAATTGCGCGCCTACAAGGCCCGTCCGTTGGCCGGCGTCTGGGCGACGGCGCCGTTTCTGCACAACGGTTCGGTGCCAAGCCTCTATCAACTGCTCTCGCCCCAGGATGAACGCGCAACGACCTTCTTCAAAGGCACGTTCGAGTACGACCCCAGGCACCTGGGCTATCGCACCGAGGCCTTTACCAATGGCTTCAAGTTCGACACGCGCATCACCGGCAATCACAACAGCGGCCACGAATTCCGTGCTGGCAAGTTGGGTAACGGCGTCATCGGTCGCCTGCTGCAACCGCAGGAGCGCTGGGCGCTGCTGGAGTATCTGAAAGTGTTGGGCGGCCCGTTGGAGGCACAATTGCCATGAGCAGACTGTGGATGTGGTTGGGCGCCTTTCTCGGCAAAACCCTGTTGTGGGTACTGGGCCTGGGAGTGCTCGGCTGGGCGCTGGCCACGGCGTGGTTTGCCTGGCAGCACAGTGGACCGGTATCCGCTGAAGAACTGATCCCGAATGGCGAAGCGGCGATGACTCAGGACATCATCCAGACGGCCGTGCGCATCGTCGATCAGCACCGGGAAAGCACCCGCTACCTGCGTGATGCGCACGCCAAGGCACATGGCTGCGTGAAGGCCGAAGTCCAGGTCCTGCCGGATCTGACGCAAGCGCTGCGTCAGGGCGTATTCAGCGAACCCGGCAAAACCTGGCAAGCGACGATGCGGCTGTCCAACGGCAATGCCTATCCACAGTTCGACAGTATCCGCGATGCCCGGGGCATGGCGATCAAGTTGCACGACGTGCCCGGCAACCAACTGCTCACCGATCAACAAAGCCGTGGCGAACAGGACTTTGTGATGTTCAGCCATCCGAATTTCTTCGTCAGCGATGTCGCCGAATACCGTCAGAATGTGGCCGCCCAGGCCGATGGCAAGAAGCTGATGGCGTTTTTCCCCGGATGGGATCCGCGCACATGGCAGGTCCGTCATCTGTTTATCGCTTTGGCGACACTCTCCCCTGCGCCGGAAAGTCCGACACAGACGACGTACTTTTCGGTCTCGCCCTACAAGTTCGGTAACGCCAATGCGAAGTTTCGGGTGACGCCCGACCCTGACAGTTGCCCGGCCTACACGTTGCCGGCGCAGAACCAGAAGCTGCCGAATTTTTTACGCAATGCGCTGAATCAGCAGTTGTCGACGGATCGGGTGCCCGCGTGCTTTGTCTTGCAGATCCAGCGCCAGGATCCGGGCAAGTACATGCCGATCGAGGACACGAGTATCCAATGGAAGGAAAAGGATGCGCCGTTCGAAACCGTGGCACGGATCAGGCTGCCCGCCCAGGACTTCGACACGCCAGCGCTAAACGTGCAATGCGATAACCAATCGTTCAACCCGTGGTTCGGGCTTGAGGCTCATCGCCCGATTGGCGGGATCAACCGTCTGCGCAAGGCGGTGTACGAAGCGGTCAGCGATTACCGCCACAGCCGCAACGCCGAGCAATAAAGCCAAATCCCGGACAGCAAAAAGCCCGCATAAAGCGGGCTTTCTGTGTGGTGACCTGGCGTTCAGCGTTCCAGATTACCGAATATGGCGCAGCGGACGGGACTCGAACCCGCGACCCCCGGCGTGACAGGCCGGTATTCTAACCGACTGAA